>NZ_JBHXQZ010000070.1:0-42979 GCF_042717095.1 Streptomyces sp. NPDC058632
CCCCGCGGGGTGGGCCGACAGCCGTCATCCGTGTCCTCCTGGTCCCCCTGCCGCGTCAGGCGCAGCCCAGCTCGCCCAGCATGCCCTCACGCAGACGGGCGATGATCCGCTTGATCAGGCGGGAGACGTGCATCTGCGAGCACCCGAGCCGTTCACCGATCTCCGCCTGTGTGGCCTCCTCCACGAACCGCATCCGGATGATCTCCCGGTCGCGGTCGCTGAGCTCGGCCATGAGCGGGGCGAGCGCGTGGAAGTCCTCGACGAGCTGCAGCCCCTCCTCCTCCATGCCGATGAAGTCGGCCAGGACGGACTCGCCGTTCTCGGGGCCGTCACCGGTGAGGGCGGCGTCCAGCGACGACGAGTTGTAGCCGTTCGCGGCCAGCCGACCCTCGTTGACCTGCTCCTCGGTGATGTTCATCAGGGTGGCGAGCTCGGTGACCGTGGGCTCGCGGTCCAGCCGGCTGGCGAGCTCCTCGCGGGCCTTGGCCAGTTCCACCCGCAACTCCTGGAGGCGACGCGGCACGTGGACCGCCCAGGTGGTGTCACGGAAGAAACGCTTGATCTCGCCGACGATGTACGGCAGCGCGAAGGAGGTGAACTCGACCTCGCGCGACAGCTCGAACCGGTCGATCGCCTTGATCAGACCGATCATGCCGGTCTGGACGATGTCCTCCATGTCGTCGCCGCGGCCGCGGAACCGTCCGGCCGCGAACCGCACCAGCGACATGTTCATCTCGATGAGGGTGTTGCGCGCGTACTGGTATTCGTGCGTGCCCTCCTCCAGCTCCGCCAGGCGACGGAAGAACTGACGGGACAACTCCTTGGCATCGCGCGGAGCGACGGTTCGGGGGTCGACGACCCCGGGCAGGCTTCCGTCGGCCGTCCCGGCCTTGGCGTGCATCTCGACGACCTGCGCCTGCGACCGGATCACGGCGGTCTCCATTGCCTCTCCCCACAAACGTCCGACGGGCATGCCCTCTGGTCCTTCGGAGTTGCGGATACCCGGCTCCAGCCCGAACACTCCTCCCGATTTCAGAAAACCTCCGCGGTGACGCGCGGTGCCGCCTCCTTCACTCAGAGCGGAACTCCGTTCCCTTCCCCTCGGGGCGAGGATTCCTACGCTGGAGGAGTGAGCAACCAAGCGCCTCTCGACGCCCGTGTCATTCCCCTGCGGCCCGTGCCCGTGCCCGCGCGCCCTGCGCGTACGGGCCGCCCCGCCGCCCCGCCGGCGCAGGACCCCGTTCCCGCCGCTCCCACTCCCAAAGAGCCGCTGTGGCGTGACCTGGTCGGCGACGTGCTGCGCCGGGAGCGGCTCGCCCAGGAGCGGACGCTGAAGGACGTCGCCGACGCGGCCCGGATCTCCATGCCGTATCTGTCGGAGGTGGAGCGGGGCCGCAAGGAGGCCTCTTCGGAGATCCTCGCGGCCGCCGCCCAGGCCCTCGGCCTGGGCTTGGGCGATCTGCTCTCGCGGGCCCAGGGCGAACTCGTCCGCGTCACCGGCCGGCGGGCTCCCGTGAGCCGGGGCACGGCCCGCGCTTCGCACGACGGACTGTGCCTGGCCGCCTGACGCGACCGTGCCGGGGCCGGTGCCTCACCCACCCACCAGGCGCCGGCTCAGTACCTCGTCGGCCAGACCGTACGCCACGGCCTCCCGCGCGGTGAACACTTTGTCGCGGTCCATGTCCGCCCGCAGCGTCGCCACGTCGTGGCGCGTGTGCCGGGACAGGACCTCCTCCACCTGGGCACGGATCCGCAGCATCTCCTTGGCCTGGAGCGACAGATCGGAGACCGTGCCCCGCTGCCCGCCCGTGGCCGGCTGCCCGAGGAGCACCCGCGCGTGCTCCAGGACGAACCGGCGCCCCACGTCACCGCCGGCCAGCAGGACGGCCGCCGTGGACGCCGCCTGCCCGACGCAGTACGTCGAGACCGGTGAGTGGACGAACGCCATCGTGTCGTAGATCGCCATGAGCGAGGTGTACGAGCCGCCCGGGGAGTTGATGTAGACCGCGATCTCGCTCTCCGGGGCCGCCGACTCCAGATGGAGAAGCTGCGCGATGACGACGCCCGCGACCCCGTCGTCGATCTCGGTGCCGAGGAAGATGATCCGCTCGGACAGCAGCCGGCTGAACACGTCGTAGGACCGCTCGCCCTGCGGGGTGCGCTCGACGACGTTCGGAATCGTGTACGTCCCCATCGTCACAGCCCCATCCTGCGTCGCGTCGCGGCCGGGCGGACGTCGTCGAGCGACTCCACCACCCGGTCCACCATTCCGTACTCCCTGGCCTCCTCGGCCGTGAACCAGCGGTCGCGGTCGCCGTCCCGGGAGACGGTCTCCGCCGACTGGCCGGTGTGCTCGGCTGTGATCCGCTCGATCGTCCGCTTGGTGAACTCCAGGTTCTCCGCCTGGATCTCGATGTCGGCGGTGCTGCCGCCGATCCCGGCGGACGGCTGGTGCATCATGATCCGCGCGTTGGGCAGGGCGTACCGCTTGCCCGGCGCGCCCACACTCAGCAGGAACTGGCCCATGCTGGCGGCGAACCCCATGGCGAGCGTCGAGACGTCGTTGGGGATCAGCCGCATCGTGTCGTAGATCGCCAGGCCGGCGTGCACGGACCCGCCGGGGCTGTTGACGTACAGGCTGATGTCGGTGCGCGGGTCCTCCGCGGACAGGATCAGCAGCTGCGCGCACACCCGGTTGGCGGAGACCTCGTCGACCTGCGTCCCGAGCAGGACGATGCGCTGGGCGAGCAGCTGGGCGGCCAGATGGTCGTCGAACCGGGTCGCAGGGGTGTCGCCCTCCTCGGCCCGGGGCAACGGGACCGGTGGCCGGCCGGCATGGAGCCCGGCGGCGAGGCCGGACGCGTGTCCGGTGGTGAGTCCGGTACTGAGTGGGGACATCGGTACTCCCGTGGCGTCGGTGTGCGGTCCGGCGGTGCCCGTGTGTGCCCGGGCCGTTCACCGGTAGGCGGCCGGTGCGACCGCGTACCTCCACTCTTGACGGGAGACGGGGACCTGCGGTGGTTTCTCTGCCCGCGGCAGATTCGCCACGGGCAGAGGTCCCCACCCGGCGCCGCGGTCGAGCGAAGGCTCCGCCGTCGCCGATGAGTTCCGGGGCCCGGACCGGTCGGCACTGACGACCGTGCTGCACGCCCCAGGAGGTATCCATGACCACCGACGGATTCACCACGTGTCTCTGGTACGACGGCCGGGCCGAGGAGGCCGCGAACTTCTACGTGCCCGTGTTCAAGGATTCCGGCGTCGGCCGCACCCTCCGGTACACCGAGGAAGGTCCCGGGCCCGAGGGCTCCGTCCTCACCGTGGAGTTCACGGCCAACGGCCAGCGGTTCGTCGCGCTGAACGGCGCACCCGAGTTCAAGTTCACCGAGGCGATCTCCCTGCAGATCGACTGCGCCGACCAGGGCGAGGCCGACTTCTACTGGGACACAGGCTCGTCGAGGGGGGGGCGGCGAGCACGGGCCCTGCGGCCGGCTCAAGGACCGGTTCGGCGTGTCCTGGCAGGTCGTTCCCACCCGGCTGACCGAACTGATCGCCGCCCCGGACCCCCGGAAGGCGGCCCGCGCGATGAAGGCCAAGATGGCGATGGGCAGGCTCGACATCGCCGCCCTGGAGAAGGCCTACGCGGGCGAGTGCCAAGGGGGCGCGGCAGGCGGGGCCGTGGGAGGACCCCGCCCTGCCACGCTGCCCGAGCCCTCCGCCTGCTGAGTGCCGGCGCCCCGCGCGCCGCCCGCCCGTCCCGTCAGCGGGCGCGGGTGTGCTCCCCGATCACCCGGGTGATCTCCCGCGCCATGCGCAGGATGCCGGGCGAGCGGACAGGGCAGGGTTTCGGCGTCGACGTCGTGGGCGCCAGACAGAAGTGCAGGTAGTCGTCGTCCCGGTGCAGGGCCGTCCGGTCACGGTCCCGCTGGGTGCAGTACTCGGGATGGGCCCGCTCGTAGGCGCTGCAGGGCAGGTACTGCGACCAGGTGTGGCGCGCCCCCGCCGGGCTCACCGCCCTGCCCGCGTCCGCCAGGAGGCCGCCGTCGGCGGCGGCCCGCTTCTCGTAGAGCCCGTTCACCCGGCGGATTCGGTCGGGGGTGATCGGGTCGGGGCCCTGCAACACCCAGACGACGCGCGTCGGTCGGGCCGCGCCGGCCGCGGTGATCTGCTCGGTGAGGCGCCGTGCGTCGGCCGCGTACCGCTCGAGGTACCGCTCGCGGGAGGCGTCGTAGGTGACCCCGTCCATGCAGGGGGTGTAACCCCAGGCGTTGCCCCAGAACTGCAGCACCACGTAGTCCGGGCGCAGCGAGCGCACGAGCGCCGCCGCCTTGTCCGCCGCCGGGACCAGGGAGCGCTCGGCCGACCCCTCCAGGTAGTCGCACAGGGTGGTGCCCGAGTAGGGCGCGCTCGTGTAGTGCGCCCGTAATTCCCCGCGCAGCTCCCGCCCGAGGACCTCCTGGTTCTCCATCGCGAGCGAGTCGCCGAGGTACAGCACGACGGGCGGCTTCCCGGCGGATCCGGTGCCGGACGACGACGCGGCACCGGGGGAGGAGTCCTCGGCGGAAGCCCTTCCGGAGGAAGGCGCGCCCGGGGAGGCCGCGGGACGCTGGTGCGTGGTGGCCGATGCCCCGGGAGCGGCGGTCGGCTCGGACGACGGATCCCCGCACGCACCGAGCAGCACGGCGGCCAGCGCCACCCCCACGACCCACGGCTTGCGCATACGTGACTCCCACCCCGCCCGGCCGGAACGGCACCCCAGGCAAGCACAGCCCGGCCCGAAGGGGAAGAGACGTTTCAGGACGGGCCGTTCACCGGGCCCCGGGCGGTTCGGGCGGTTCGGCGCGCGGGTCCGGGCACGGGTGATTAGCGTGAGGGAAGGACCGACCACCCGTCCGGGAGGGCACGCCACATGGCCGTACAACCCGAGGGGACCCCCTGCTGGGCCGACGCGATGTTCAACGACGTCGAAGGGGCCAAGAGTTTCTACGGCCACGTCCTCGGCTGGACCTTCGGCGGCTCGTCGTCGGAGTTCGGCCACTACACCCAGGCCTACGCCGGCGGCAAGGCGGTGGCGGCCCTCGTGCCGCCCGTGCCCGGCCAGGAGGGTCAGTCGCAGTGGTGTCTCTACCTCGCGGTCCGCGATGCCGCGGCCACCGCCGTCCGCATCCGGGACAACGGCGGCGAGGTACTGATGGAAGCGATGCGGGTCGGAGACCTCGGCACGATGTGCCTGGCCCGCGAACCCGGCGGCACCGTCTTCGGCCTCTGGGAGGCAGGCACCCACGAGGGCTTCGAGGTGACGGGCGTACCCGGCGCGTACTGCTGGGCGGAGGTCTACACCCGGGATCCGGCGGAGACCGACGTGTTCTTCCCCGCCGTCTTCTCCTACCGGTCGAGGCAGCTCGAGGACGACGTGATCAACTTCCGGTTCTACGAACTCGGACAGGAAACCGTGCTCGGCCGGATGGCGATGACGGAGGAGTTCCCGCCCGAGGTGCCCTCGTACATGAACGTCTACTTCACCGTCGGGAACTGCGACGAGGCGGCGGCCAGGGCCACCGAGCGGGGCGCCACCCTGCGCTTCGGGCCGGTCACCACTCCCTTCGGGCGGTTCGCCGCCCTGAGCGACCCGCAGGGCGCGAACTTCTCGGTGATCGACGTCACGACGATGGAGGGCGGGACACCCGGCACCACCGACGTGCCGGACGAGTGACCCGGTCGCGCGGATCACCGGGAACCACCACGCGGCCGGGCAGTCCGCACGGTCATGGCATGATCGGGCGCATGCGTGAACGTGTTGTGGCCGCGTGCGACGGGGCTTCCAAGGGCAACCCCGGACCCGCCGCCTGGGCCTGGGTGATCGCCGACGCCTCCGAGACCCCGGTCCGCTGGCAGGCGGGCGCGCTCGGCAGAGCCACCAACAACGTCGCCGAACTCACGGCGCTGGAGCGACTGCTGGCGGCGACCGACCCCGACGTGCCGCTCGAGGTCCGGATGGACTCGCAGTACGCGATGAAGGCGGTCACCACCTGGCTGCCCGGCTGGAAGCGCAACGGCTGGCGGACGGCGGCCGGCAAGCCGGTCGCCAACCAGGAACTGGTGGTCGGCATCGACGAACTCCTGCAGGGCCGCTCGGTCGAGTTCCGCTACGTCCCCGCCCACCAGGCCGACGGCGACCGCCTCAACGACTTCGCCGACCGCGCCGCCAGCCAGGCGGCCGTCGTCCAGCAGGACGCGGGCAGCGACGCGGGTTCGCCCGAGCCGCCGCCCTCCCCGGACACCCCGCCGGCCGGCGCCGCCAGGCGCGGGTCCTCCGGGGCGAAGACGTCGTCCCGGCCGCGCGGCGGCTCCTCGAATCGCACGATCAAGGCGAAGTTCCCCGGCCGCTGCCCCTGCGGCCGGTCCTACGCGGCCGGCGAGGCCATCGCCAAGAACGTCAGCGGCTGGGGCCACCCCGAGTGCCGCACGGCCGAGAGCGCCTGAGCACGGCCGAGCCCGGTCCCGCTGATCGCCCTGCGGCCGGCGGTCCGGCCCAGTGCCGGCACGGCCCGTCCCGCCGTACTGCTGGACGGGCCGCTCAAGGCCCCCGGGCGGCACCTGGTCCGGCAGGTGGTGGTCAGCGGGTCCGAGCACGGCACGGACCCGCTGCTGCGGATCGTGTCCGCGCTCCTGCACGGAGCGCGGGGCGACATCCTGCGCGCCGACTCCCGTGCCCGGGTGACCGAGCGGCTCACCGCACGCCTCTCCGGCCCCGGGGCGGGCCTGTGCAGAACCGGCCGTCGGCGCCCTGCTCGGTCTCGGTGTCATCCGCGGCCTCGCCCGCGCCACCCACGTGCGGTCCACGCCCGCCGACGTCCTGATGGGCCGGTACGCGCCCACCATCCAGGCCCGGCTCACCCCGGGCCGGCCGGAACGGGCGGGTCCGGGGCCACCGATGCCGCGCCCGGCCGTGACGGATGACAGACTGACGCCATGGACGAGCGCACATTCGACAGGTCGGGTCAGCACGCCTCCGTGATCGGTCTCGGCACCTGGCAACTCGGGGCGGACTGGGGGGACGTCGACGACAAGCAGGCCCTCTCGGTTCTGGAGGCCGCCGCCGAGTCGGGGGTCACCTTCTTCGACACCGCCGACGTGTACGGGGACGGGCGCAGCGAGCAGACCATCGCGTCGTTCCTGAGCGGACGGCCCGACCTGCACGTACTGGTCGCCACCAAGATGGGACGCCGGGTCGACCAGATCCCGGAGAACTACGTCCTGGACAACTTCCGCGCGTGGAACGACCGCTCGCGCCGCAACCTCGGCGTCGACCGCGTCGACCTGGTGCAGCTGCACTGCCCGCCGACCCCCGTGTACTCCACCGACGAGGTCTTCGACGCCCTCGACACCCTGGTCGCGGAGGAGCGGATCGCCGCGTACGGGGTCAGCGTGGAGACCTGCGCGGAGGCGCTGACCGCGATCGCCCGGCCGAACGTGGCGAGCGTGCAGATCATCCTCAACCCGTTCCGCATGAAGCCGCTGCGCGAGGTGCTCCCGGCGGCCCGTGCGGCGGGCGTCGGCGTCATCGCCCGGGTCCCGCTCGCCTCCGGCCTGCTGTCCGGCAGGTACACCAAGGACACCGTCTTCCCCGAGAACGACCACCGCACCTTCAACCGGCACGGTGAGGCCTTCGACCAGGGCGAGACGTTCTCCGGCGTGGACTACACGACCGGCGTCGAGGCCGCCGCCGAGTTCGCCGCGCTCGCCCCCGAGGGGTACACCCCGGCCCAGCTCGCCCTGCGCTGGATCGTTCAGCAGCCCGGAGTCACCACCGTCATCCCCGGCGCCCGCTCGCCCGAGCAGGCCCGTGCCAACGCGCACGCCGCCCGGCTCCCGGAGCTGTCCGAGCAGACGCTCGCCGCGATCGGCGACCTGTACGAGCGGCGGGTCGAGGGACAGGTGGAAGGCCGCTGGTGAGGCACCGCCCCGGCAGTCCGGCGGTGACGGACCGGGCGGACGTCTGCCGGTGAAGGAACCGGTGGACGACCGCTCGTGTGTGACTGTCAGGAGGTGAAAGCCCCGGCCGGTGGGCACCCGGGGGGAGAGACGGACCGAGGCCGTTCCTCACCCCCGGGAGGCGCATCGTGTCGCACACGCAGGGGGACGAGATCGGCCGAAGAGGCCGCGACGAGACCGAGGAGGAGCGCGCGGACCGGATGTGGCAGGAACTCATCCAGGAAGTCCGCGTCGCCCAGATGGGCGTCCAGATCCTCTTCGGATTCCTGCTGACCGTCGTGTTCACCCCCACGTACGCCGAACTGTCCGACACCGACCAGAAGATCTACATCGTCACGGTCGTCCTGGGGGCCTGCGCCACCGGCGCGCTCATCGGGCCCGTCTCCCTGCACCGGCTCGTGTCCGGGCGGCGGGTCAAACCGCAGGCGGTGCGGTGGGCGTCCCGGCTGACCATGCTCGGCCTCCTCCTGCTGCTCGCGACCACCACCGCCTCCCTGCTGCTCATCCTGCGGGTCGCCACCGACGACGGCTTCGTCCCGTACCTGGTCGCCGGAGTGGTCGCCTGGTACCTGCTGTGCTGGTTCGTGCTCCCGATGTGGACCCGGTACCGGCACACGGCACCGTGACCAGCGTTGTTCAGCGGCCCGTGAGGACCTCCGCGAGGAAGTCGTCGAGGCGGGTCTCCTCGCTGCCGGGCGGGACCGAGCGGAAGGTGTCGCACAGGAAGTCCCCGACCGTCCCGGCCCACGCGAACACCACCGCGTGGTGCCGGCCGCCGTCGGCGTGGGTCTCACCGAGGAACTCCATCCGCAGCTCCCGCCCCACCCCTCTCGACTCCGGGCGCAGCCGTACGTCACCGGTCCCGACCGGACGGGTGAGGCCGTCGGCGAGCATCCCGCGGTCGAGCCGCCAGCGCGCCAGGACCCGGCCGTCGTGGCTGAAGGCGAGCGTGACGGCGAACGGGTCGGCGGGGTCGTAGCTCAGGTGCGTGAGCACGGGAAAGCGGTCCGTGACGCCCGCCTGGAGCTCCGCCACCAAGGTCTTGTGCACTGTCGTGTTCACGGGAGGCCTCCTGGTCGTACCGGCGTAGGGACCCCTCCTACCCCGAAGGGGCGGGGCATGCTCAGCCGGCCGCGGGATTGATCCGCAGCCCCGCGCCGGCCCGCCGGGCTGCCTCCACACACCGCCGCCCGCCTGACGGCGCATCGAGTCCGGACGGCCGGGCAGGATCCACCCCATGACTGCTCACCCGCTGCCCACCGGCACCCCCGCCGCGCTGGGCGTCGACGCCTCCGGTGTCCACGCCTTCCTCGACGCCCTCGGCGACGCCCCGGACATCGAGCCGCACAGTCTGATGATCCTGCGCCACGGCCGGCAGGCCGCCGCCGGCTGGTGGGCGCCGTACACTCCCGAGCGGCCGCACCTGCTCTACTCGCTCAGCAAGAACTTCACCGCCACCGCCGCCGCCCTCGCCGAGGCCGAGGGGCTGATCGACTTCGACGCCCCGGTGATCTCGTACTTCCCGGAGTTCGAAGCGGACATCACCGACCCGCGCAGCCGGTCGATGCTGGTCCGGCACATCGCTTCGATGGCGAGCGGCCACGAGACCGACACCGTCGACGCGGCCTACGCGGCCGACCCCGCCGAACCGGTACGCGGGTTTCTGCTCCGGCCGCCCGACCGCGACCCCGGCACGGTCTTCGCGTACAACCAGCTCTGCACGTACACGCTCGCCGCGATCGTGCAGCGGGAGACGGGGCAGCGGCTGACCGATTGGCTGCGGCCCCGTCTGCTGGACCCGCTCGGCATCGGCGAGACCCTGTGGCAGCGCGATCGCACCGGCCGTGAGCTGGGCTTCAGCGGGCTGCACGCCACCACCGACGCGATCGCCCGGCTCGGCCTGCTGTACCTCGACGACGGGATGTGGGACGGCAGGCGGCTGCTGCCCGTGGGATGGGTCGCCAGGGCCTCGCGTCCGCACATACCGACCGCCGGGGCCATGGGGGAGACCGGCCGGCAGGACTGGGACCGGGGCTACGGGTTCCAGTTCTGGATGTCCCGGCACGGGTTCCGGGGCGACGGGGCGTACGGCCAGTTCTGCCTCGTGCTGCCCGAGCACGACGCAGTGATCGCCACGACGGCGGCGACCGAGCGGATGCAGCAGTACCTGGACCTGGTCTGGCGGCATCTCGTACCGGCCTTCCACCCCGGCCCGCTCACCGGACGGGAGGCCGAGGACCGGGCCCTCGGCGAGCGTCTCGCCCGTCTCGCCCTGCCGCCGGCCGCAGGGGGCCCGGTGCCGCCGGAGGGGGCGCGGGGCCGGGCCCCCGGGCGCCTCACCCCGTACGGCGGGGTCTGCGCGGACCAGCCGACGCTGACCGCCGCCGAGGTGACCGAGGACGCCGGGGGACGCTGGACGCTGAGCCTCGTGGACGACGGCCACCGCCTCGACCTGCCGCTCGGCGGCACGGGGTGGGCGGTCTCGGACCAGCCCGGCCCGATCGCGGTGAGCGGCGGCTGGGCCGACGACGGCACCCTCGCCGTGGACGTGGTGTTCCTGGAGACCCCGCACCGCCTCCGGGTCACGTGCTCCCTCACGGACCGGACCTTCACGGCCCACTGGCGCACCCGCCCGCTGCGTCAGCCGCCCCTGCCCCTGCGCCGGCTGCGGGCACCGCGCGGCTCGGTCCCGTCCTCCGGATCAGCCGGAGGACGGCTGGAAGGTCCGCAGGAACGTCCGTAGCGCCTCCCGGTTCGCGGGGTCCTCCCAGTCGGCGGCCGGGGTCGTCCAGCGCAGCGAGAAGCCGCGTCCGCCGCCCAGCAGGAACCCGCGGCCGAAGGTGCGTACCCGGGAGCCGCCATCCGTCGAGAGCCACTCCATGTCGGCGGCCTCGCGTCCCTGGTACGTGATCGCGCGGATCGCGCCGATCCGCTCGTAGCCGGCCGCCCGCTCCAGGGACGGCTCCACGTCGTCCCGCCACACGGCCACCGGGTCGGTTCCCACCCGCTCGCTGTAGGTGACCGCGAGGGTGCGGGCGCCGTCGTCCGTGCCGAAGGTGATGCGGTAGGCGAGGTCGGAGACGCGGGAGGTGTCCAGGCGCCCGAAGTCCTCGGGAAGCGCCACGGAGAAGCCCTCCGGCGCGCGCAGGACGCCATAACCGGGCGGCAGATCTCCCGTTCCCGAGGGAGCCGGAGTGGTCGGGGCCGGCGTGGGCGGGGGAGTCGCGGTGGCGGACGGCGCGGGCGTCTTTCGGCCCCCCGGGTCACCGGACACCCCGGGCGCCCGGGGCACGTTCGACGGGGCGGCCGGAGCAGCGGCGGAGGCGGGCGGCGCGCTCGGGGTGCCGGCGGCGGACTCGGAGCCGGTGCCGGGCAGCCCCTGGGTGGCCGCGGTGAGCACGGCGACCGCAACGGTGACCACGGCCAGGGTGGTGCCGAGGACCGCCGTCCGTCTGCTTCCGTCGCGGCCGAGGTCCCCGAGGAGGGTGGGATACGCGCGGCGCAGCCGAGGGCGGTTCGGCACGGCATCAGGGGCCGGGCCGGGGTTCTCCGTGACCACACGGCCGAGCGCCTCACGGACCACCTGCCGGGTCAGCCGTTCCGCCGGGTCCTTGCGCAGCAGCCCCTGGACGACCTGGGTGAGCGGTCCCGCACGCAGGGGCGCGCGCAACGGCAGCCGGTCCACGCCCCTCAGCGTGGCTTCCGGCCGCCCCCGGTCACGGAAGGGCGGGCGCCCCTCGACCATCGTGTGGAGGAGCGCGCCCAGCGCCCACAGGTCCGCCTCGGGCCCGGTGTCTTCGCCGCGGGCCTGCTCAGGCGCCGCGTACGACGGCGCCGTGAGCCGCCGGGCCGGGCCGGCGCCCGTCAGGCCGAACCCGGTGACCACGACCGGACCGCTCTCCCGCACGAACACCTGGCCGGGGCCGAGTTCGCCGTGTGTCACGCCCGCGCTGTGCGCGGCGTCCAGCACGTCGAGCAGCTCCAGCCCGATGCGCGCGGCCCGGACGAAGGAGAACGAGCCCTGCTCGGCCAGGAGTTCGCCGAGAGGAGTGCCGTCGACCCAGGCGGCGGCGGTCCACAGGAAGCCGCGCTCGTCGACGGAGTCGAGGACGGCGGCGACCCGGCCGGGGCACAGCCGCGCCATCGTCCCGGTCGTATGCAGGACACGAGAGGGGGCGCGGGACGGGGCGTGGCGCCCGCCCTCGCCCGGGTCCCCGGGCAGCACGACCTGCGCGACCAGGCAGGGGCGGCCCGTCGTGAGGTCGTCGGCGTACCAGCTGACGTGGTGGGTCTCGCGGTGGATGATCTCGACCAGCCGGTACCGCCCGGCGACCGGCTGGTGTGCGGAGACGTGCGTCCTGCCCATGGTCATCCCTCGTCGAAGCCGCTGCTTCCCGCCTTTCCCAGTGGTACGCGGGAGCGCACGGCCTCCGTTCAAGGGGTGGCGCCCGAATCCCGGCTCCGGCGCATTACTGTCCTTCGGTCAAACTCCGGGTGTGCCTCCGAGCCGGTCTCCGAGCCCGGCTCGAGCCCGATTCCGCGTCGGGGGAGGGGGCGGACAGGACGTCACGGCCGGGCGTCACGGCGGCCCGGCCGGAGGGCTCAGCGCAGCCCGAAGCGGGACGCCCAGGCGATCATGTCGCCGGTGGTCGCGTTGCCTCCGCACACCACCAGCCCGATCCTGGCCCCTTCGCCGACCCGCCCCAGCACCCGTCGCGCGGCGGGCAGCAGAGCGCCCGCCGCGGGCTCCGTCCACACCTTGGCATGGTCCGCCAGGTCGAGCGAGCCCCGTACGGCCTCCCGGTCGGGCACCACCAGCACCTCGGTGACCAGCGCCGACACATGCTCGTACGTCAACTGCGACACCGTCGGGGCGCTGAGCGTGGAGACGATCGACGACAGTGCGACCGGCACCGGTCCGCCCGCCGCGAGCGCTTCGGACATCGCCTGGGCGCCCTCGGTCTCCACACCCCAGATCCGGATCCCGGGCCGCCGGGCCCGCAGTGCCGCCGCCACGCCGGAGATCAGCCCGCCGCCCCCGACGCTCACCACGACGTCGGTGAGGTCACCGGCGTCGTCGGCGAACTCCAGTCCCACCGTGCCCTGTCCGGCGATCACCACCGGGTCGTCGAAGGGGTGGACGAGGGCCAGCCCCTCCTGCCGGAGCCGCGTCATCAGCGCGAACGCGCCGTCCATGTCGTCGGTCAGCCGCACCGACGCGCCCGCGGTCTCCGCGACCTCCACGGCCCGTGCGGGCGCCGACCGCGGCATCACCACCGTGGCCTTGACGTCGAGGGCGGCGGCCATGACAGCGACGGCGATCCCGTGATTGCCGCCGCTCACCGCCACGACCCCGGCGGCCCGCTCCGCCTCGCTCAACGACAGCAGCTTCGCCACCGCGCCGCGCGCCTTGAACGAGCCGGTGCGCTGCAACAGTTCCAGTTTCGCCGTGACCGGGGCGCCCAGCAGCGCCGACAGCCCGGGGCTCGGCACCGTCGGCGTCCGTACCACGTGCCCGGCGATCCGCCCGGCCGCGGCCTCGATCTCCGGCATCCCGATCACCACAACCACCCTCCCTGGCACGGGGGACATGATCCGTGCCGAGACGAACCCTGACCCGGCCGGACCACCGGGGTCAACACGGTCCGCCCGGCGGGTCGCGCACACCGCCGGGCGGGGTCGCACCGGAAGCCGGAGCGGGGATCGGGCACGGGTCTCAGTGCTGCTGTGCCTTCGCCGACGTGGCCTCGCTGGGCCGCACGATGACGTACCCCTCGCCCTGCAGCACCAGTTGGACCGCCTCGCCCGAGCCGCCGCGCAGCATCGAACCGAGCGACTGCGAGCGGTGCAGGGTGGTCGACAGCCCTGCCGTCCAGCCGACGATCGCGTCCGTGTCGACGTAGACCGGGTACTGCGGGGACACCGGGAGGACCAGCGGGTCGCCCTCGCACACCAGGCCCAGCAGGCCGTGCCCCGTGAAGACGCTGTTGAACAGGCCGCCACCGGTGATGCCGGCGCCCTTCACGGTCGCGATGCGGTACGACAGCGTGGAGTCGAAGCACAGGACGTTGCGGCCGTTGACGGTGAACTCGTCGCCGGGGTCCACCTGGACGATGAAGCAGTTCTGCGCCTCGTGCGCGAACCAGGCCTCGCCCTGCCCCCGTACCGCCATCAGCGGCAGCCCCTCGCCGGTCACCGCGCGCTTGAGCATGCCGCCCATGCCCTGGCCCTTGCGCTCGAACTGGAGCCCGCCGCGATAGGCGATCATCGCGCCCTGCCGGGCGTGCATCTCGCCGTTGACCACGTAGCGGATGCATTTGGCGTTCTGGACCGTCATGCCCGGAGCCGAGGCGGGCTGCACCATGTGCCGGCTGGAAAACAGATCACCCTTCATGCGGGCATCCTCACCCGGAGGGACCCCCTCCGCCAAGATCCGGCACCGCTGCCAAGCGCCGAAGAGCCGGGTCCCGTACGTGCCGGCGCGGCCGCCGCCCGCGAAGCCGACGCCGACGTGGGCGAGTCGGCCGGCGAGCAGCGCCGGCGGGAAGGTGTTGAGGTCCCGTGTGCTCGAGACGACGGCGCCCGCGCTCTGCGCCCAGGACACCGTCCGCCCGGTGGCGTCGACGAGTGCCGTCGCCGGTGCGTCCGGGGTGGGGCAACCGCGTGTGCGGCTGCCGGGGATCGTGGTGCGGGGGTGCGGGCAGGACGTGTCGCCCAGCGCGAGCGGGTCGATGATCCGGTCTCGGTACTCGGTCGCGGGGGAGTGGCCGGTCGGCTTCCTGATGGGCAGGCCCGCGACGACGAAACTGGTGTTGGAGCAGTTGCAGGCGCCGCCGGGGGCGGTGGTGCGGGCGCGCTCCAGCACCCGGCGAGCCGGGCGAGTTCGTCGTCGCGGCCGACGAGCGGCCCGGCGAAGGAGGGCTTGCGGCACGCGTCCATCCCGGCACGCGCCACCGGCCGTACTCTCCGCCGCCGGTGATCTCCGTGCACGGGCGGGCCCCGCCCGCCCCGGCCCGGCGGACCGCTCAGCGGCGCAGGTTCTGCTTCCGGCCTTCCGGCCTTCCGGCCTTCCGGCCTTCCGGCCTTCCGGCCTTCCGGCCTTCCGGCCTTCCGGCCTTCCGGGACCCGCTCTGCCGGGCCCGGAAGTTCGCCGTGGCGTGCTGCCCCGGCGAGCTGTCGCGGCGAGCTGTCGCGGCGGCCGATGTGTCCGCACGGCGCGCAGCGCCGCAGAGGGAACCGCCAGCCGCCCATGGCGTCGCAGCCGGAACATCCCGCGCCGCTCGAGGGCTGTCGTCCGGATCATGCCGGCTCCTCGGAAACGTCGTCCGGGCGGGGCCCCGGCGGTGAGGACGAACAGCACCCGCAAACGGGCGCGGCCGTCCGGGACGTGGTGCCACGGAAACTCCACCGGCAGCCGGTCCGTCGGATGTCCGGTCGAGGCGATGTGTCCGGCGAGGGCGACGCTCGGGCAGTCCTCGAGGAGAGCACGCGGAACCAGGGTGACGTCCTGGAGGCGGGTTGGGGAAGACTGGACCGCGCGTAGTGGACACGACACAGGAGGAACCGCATGACGCGCCCGATCACGGCAGGGGTCGACGGAACCGAGGAGAGCCTCGCCGGGCTGGCCTGGGCGGCGAGGGAAGCGGTTCGCCGGGGGCGGCCGTTGCGGGTGGTGCACGCCTGGCGCTTCCAGACGCACGAGACGGTCGACGCCGGCGACGCCGCCACCCAGGAGCGGTGGGTGCGCGACGCGGTGGCCGAGTCGGTCCACCAGGTCACCGGACGGCACCCCGCGCTCGCGGTGACCACCGTTGTCCTGGAGGGGGACGCCGTCGAGGCTCTGACCGGCGCCGCCGCGGACGCCGAAATGCTGGTGCTCGGCTCCCGCGGGCACGGGCGGATCATGGGCTTCCTGGTCGGCTCGGTCGGTCAGCAGGTGATCGTCGAGGCCCGGCGGCCGGTGGTGTTCGTACGGGCAGGGGACACGGCGTCCGGCGAGGCCGCCGGGCGGGAGATCGTCGTCGGCCAGCAGGGCGACCCGGAGGACAGCACCGCCGCGCTGGAATTCGCCTTCGAGACCGCCGCCGCGCGGGGGGCCACCCTGCGGGCCGTACGGGCCTGGGCCCTGCCGCCGATGTTCGCCTACAGCCCCGACACGCTGCGGCTCATGGACGAGGCGGGGGGCCTGGAGCCGTACGAGCAGAAGTCCCTGTCGGACGCGCTCGCGCCGCTGCGCGAGCGCTACCCGCAGGTGCGCGTCGTCGAGCACGTGGAGATGGGCAGCGCCGGGCAGGTGCTGCTGTCGGTGTCCGGCACGGCCCAGCTGATGGTCGTCGGCCGTCGCGCGCGCCGCAGCGCCGTCGGTGCCCGGATCGGCTCGGTCGCCCACGGCGTCCTGCACCACGCGGACTGCCCGGTGGCGGTGGTACCGCACGGCTGACCCGGCCGGGCCCCGGCCGCCGGGGACGCGTGCGCCGGGGCCCGGCGCGGCCGCCCCGTCCGGCTCAGTCGGTCGCGGGCCGCAGCGTCTCCCGGGCCTTGGGCAGGATGTTCCTGATGTAGTCCTCGACCGCGGTGTCGAGACCGATGTCGTGCTGGGCCCGCTCGGACAGGTACCAGCGGTGCTCGAGGAGTTCGTGGTAGATCTCGGCCGCGTCCATCGGACCGCGGAGTCCGGGCGGCACGGCACGCACGGTCGGGCGGAACACCTCCCGCACCCAGCGATGGGCGAGGACCTCCGGGCGGGCACCGGGCAGGCCGCCGTCGGGGGTGTAGTCGTCCTGGGTGGCCATCCAGCTCTCCAGGTCGTTCAGCAGCCGCCTGGCCTGGTTCTCCTCGGCGTCCAGCCCGGTCAGGCGCAGCAGCTGGCGCTGGTGGTGTCCGGCGTCGACGACCTTCGGCACGAAGGTGACCGTGTCGCCGTTGGAGGCGTGCTCGATCTGCATCTCGGCCACGTCGAAACCCAGCTCGTTCAGGCGGCGGATCCGGCGCTCGATGTAGTGGTATTTGCCCGCCGGGTAGACGGAGGTGCGGGTCAGCTCGCGCCAGAGGTCCTCGTAGCGGGCGCAGATCTCGGTGCCGAACTCGACGGGGTCCACGGCCGGGTGCAGTGCCCCGGAGGCCTCCAGGTCGAGCAGCTCGCCGCTGATGTTCACGCGGGCGAGGTCCAGGTCGTACGCGCGCTGGCCCGGGCTCAGCTCCGGGTGCAGCTCACCGGTCTCGGCGTCCACCAGATAGGCGGCGTAGGCGCCCGCGTCCCGCCGGAACAGCGTGTTGGACAGCGAACAGTCGCCCCACGCGAACCCGGCGAGATGCAGCCGCACCAGGAGCACGGCCAGCGCGTCCATCAGCCGGTGCATGGTCGCCGGGCGCAGCGTCGTCTCGAACATCGACCGGTACGGCATCGACCCGCCGAGATGCCGGGTGATCAGCACGCTCTCCAGCGGTTCCCCCTCCGTGCCCGCGCGGCCGGTGACCACGGCGAGCGGGTCCACCGCGGGGATGCCGATCCGGTCCAGGTCGCGCAGCAGCTCGTACTCGCGCAGCGCGGGTCGCCGGGCGAGTTCCTTGACGGCGATCACCTCGTCACCGGCGCGGGCGTAGCGCACCACGTGCCGGGAGATGCCGCGCGGCAGTGGTACCAGGTACCGCTCGGGCCACTCCTGGAGCGGCAGATGCCAGGGCAGTTCCAGCAGGAGCGCGGGATGCTCCGGGTTGGTCGCGCTGATCTGCAGGGCCATGGTTCGGGTGTCCTCGTTTCGCGGGCGGCCGTATCCGGAGTGATTGTCACACCGGTGGTCGTCCACTCAGCCTATTGCGCGCGTTCGTGGGCCAGCTCCGCCGCGTCCTTCAGGGAGCCCCGGTGCGCGGGGCCGTGTCCGGGCAGCGTCAGGTCGCCCTCCAGCTCGGCCAGGATGTCCAGCGACTCGACGGCGGCGGCCCGTTCGTGGTGGAACATGCGGGGCAGCAGTTGCGGTCCGTCGGTCCGGGAGGTCGGATGGGCGCTCACCAGGGCGTCGCCGGACACCACTGCCCCGATGCCCGGGAGGTGGAAGACGCAGTGCCCGTCGGTGTGGCCGGGCGTGTGCACGGGGACAGGCCGGCCGGGCAGGTCCAGCGGGCCGGGCCGCGGGAACGGCTCGGGCGCGGCGACCGGCAGGTGCGCCGTGCCGCCGGATCGCACCACGTGCAGTGCCCAGGGCAGCACACCGGGCCGCCAGCTGTTGCGCAGCACCTGCCCGATGGTCACCTGGTGCAGGAAGTCCCGGCGGGCGTGGGGGACTTCGGCCTCGTGCGTGTACACGGGCGTGCCGTACGTGGCCCGCAGGTACTCGGCGGAGCCCAAGTGGTCCGTGTGGGCGTGGGTGAGGAGGACGGCCGCGACCGACTCCGGTGAACCGCCGACCTCCGCAAGGGAGGCGAGGAGCTGTCCGCGGTCGCCCGGGTACCCGGTGTCGATCAGTGTGACGGCGTCCCCCTCCTGGAGGATCACCCAGTTGGTGTTCGAGCCGTGCACCAGGTGGGTGCCGTCGGCCACCTGCCGTACCTCTGCGCGCATGATCGTCCAGTCCGTCGTCCCTGTCGGAGGCCACCAGGAAAGCAGATCAGGACGGCGCCAGAGGGGGCGGTTCCGTTCGTGTCGCAGCCGGTACGGGCCGGGCCGGGCGCGCGGTGCGCATCCCGAACAGGAAGCGTGTCACCCGGGTCCTGCGCACCCCGTACTCGTACACGGTGAGGATGACGGCCGATGAGGAGGCCGCGATCACGGCGTACTTGACGGCCGCCGGCACACGGGCCGGCCGACCACTCCGTAGGGGAAGGCGACCACGACCGGCTGGTGCAGCACGTACAACGGCAGCGCGGCGAACGCCCCGTACCACAGGGCGCGGTGGAGGGCCCGGGCCCTGTCCCGGGCCCCCTCGGCCCCGCCCCGAGCCCTCCCCGTACCGCCCCGTTTCCTTGCCGTCCCGTCCCGGGACCGGTCGAGCAGGCCGAGGACCGCCAGTGCCCAGCACCAGCCCGCAGCCCCGAACAGCGCCCGGGTGAGCAGCGCGAACGGCGTCCACGCGGTGAACGGGTCGTCCCCGGCGACGAATCCGGGCGCCGTCCCGGCGAAGAGGGCCGGCCCGAGCACGCCGGCGGGGACGGCCGCAGGGCGTGTCAGGGCACGGACGTGCTCGTCGTCGGCGAGGGCGAACCCGGCCGGGAGGAACAGGAGACAGACCCAGCGGTTCCAGCCGGCGAAACCCTCCTCCATGCCCAGCAGGGCGTTGACGGCGGCGAGCGGCAGCGCCGGCAGCAGGAGCAGGGCCGGGTGGCGGCGCAACGGGGGGACGACGTGGTCGTACATGATGCGCCGCTCCGCCCGCCAGGGCACCTCCGCGGCCGGACACCCGCGGAGCGCGTCCGATCCGCCGAGCCGTCCCGGCAGTACGTCGATCCAGGCGCCGAGCCCCGGCTCGCAGCGGTGCGCCCCGGCCAGGGGGCCCGGCCGCGGTTCGTCGGCCTGAATCCGGGAAGTTCCCGCCTCCCAGGTCTATGGATACATTCGCGTATCGGATACGTTCGCGTATCGAACGGAGGTGGCGGGATGACCGTGGACAGCAGTACCGGGCGGGTGACCGGACGTCGCGTCCGCACGCGCGCCAGCCTCCTCCGTGCCGCGTTCGCCGTGTTCGCGGCCAAGGGCTTCGGGCGCGTCTCGATCGAGGAGATCTGTGAGGCCGCCGGATACAGCAGGGGCGCCTTCTACTCGAACTTCGCCACTTTGGACGAACTGTTCTTCGCCCTGTACGCGGAGCGCGCCGAGCTCATCGCCGAACAGGTCCTTGAAGCCCTCGCCGGCGGCGGACCCGACCTCGACGTGCCCGCCGCCGTGGACCGTGTCACCGAGGTGCTGCTGCTCGACCGGGACTGGCTGCTGGTGAAGACCGACTTCCTGGTGCGTGCCGCCCGCGACCCGGAGGTCTCCCGCACCCTGCTGGAACACCGCGCCAGGCTGCGCCGCGCCATCGCCGGCCACCTGGGCCGGGCCCGCGGCCACACCGAACTGCCCGCCGTCCTCGGCACCGCCGACGGTGCCGCGCACGCCGTGGTCGCCGCGTACGACGGAGTCACCACCCAACTGCTGCTGGACGGGGACGTCGCCCGCGCCCGCGCCTGGCTGAAGCAACTACTGACCGCGCTGCTCACCGACGGCAGCGCCGAACCGGCCGCGCACCGGCGCGGATGAGGAAGGGACGGCCGCCATGGACGCCGACGTCATCGTCGTCGGAGCGGGGCTCGCGGGCCTGGTCGCAGCCCACGAACTGACCAGCAGGGGCCGCAGGGTCGCCCTCGTCGACCAGGAGAACGCCGCCAACCTCGGCGGACAGGCCTTCTGGTCCTTCGGCGGGCTGTTCCTCGTCGGCTCGCCGGAGCAGCGGCGCCTCGGTGTCAAGGACTCCTTCGACCTCGCCTGGAGCGACTGGCAGGGCAGCGCCGGATTCGACCGGCTCGAGGACGAGGACACCTGGGCGGTGCGCTGGGCGCGGGCCTACGTCGAGTGGGCGGCGGGGGAGAAGCGGTCCTGGCTGACCGGGCACGGCATCTCGTTCCTGCCCACCGTCGGCTGGGCCGAACGCGGTGACCTCCGCGCGGACGGGCACGGCAACAGCGTGCCCCGCTTCCACATCGCCTGGGGCACCGGTACCGGCGTCGTCGAACCCTTCGTCCGCCACGCCCGGCAGGCCTCGCGCGACGGACTGCTCACCTTCCACCACCGGCACCGGGTCGACGAACTGGTCGTCCAGGACGGCACCGCGAGCGGAGTGCGGGGTGTCCTCCTCGCTCCGGACGACGCCCCGCGCGGCGTCGCCTCCCACCGCGAGGCGGTCGGCGACTTCGAACTCACCGCCCAGGCCGTGATCGTCACCAGCGGCGGCATCGGCGCCGACCACGACATCGTGCGCCGTCACTGGCCCGAGCGGCTCGGCACCCCGCCCCGTGAGATGGTCACCGGGGTCCCCGCCCACGTGGACGGGCGGATGCTCGGCATCAGCGAGCGCGCGGGCGCGCGCCTGGTCAACCGGGACCGGATGTGGCACTACACCGAAGGCGTGCGGAACTGGGACCCGGTCTGGCACGGTCACGGCATCCGCATCCTGCCCGGACCGTCCTCGATGTGGTTCGACGCCCTGGGCCGTCGACTGCCCGACCCCTGCCTCCCCGGGTACGACACCCTGGGCACGCTCAAGCACCTGCGCACCACCGAGGACATCGCCGGATACGACCACTCCTGGTTCATCCTCACCCAGAAGATCATCGAAAAGGAGTTCGCACTGTCGGGCTCGGAGCAGAACCCCGACATCACCGCCAAGGACCGGACCGGGTTCCTGCGTGAGCGCGTGCTGGGCAAGGGCGCTCCCGGCCCGGTCGGCGCCTTCCTGCGCGAGGGCGCGGACTTCGTGTCCGCCCCGGACCTGGAGCAGCTCGTCGACCGGATGAACGCCCTCACCGACAAGCCGCTCCTCGACGCGGCCGTCGTCCGCCGCCAGATCGAGGCCCGCGACCTGCAGATCGCCAACCCCTATGCCAAGGACGCGCAGGTGCAGGGCATCCGCAACGCCCGCCGCTACATCGGCGACCGCCTCGGCCGCGTGGCCGCCCCGCACCGCATCCTCGACCCCGAGGCCGGCCCGCTGATCGGTGTCAAGCTGCACATCCTCACCCGCAAGACCCTCGGCGGCATCCAGACCGACCTCGACTCGCGCGCGCTGGACGCCGAGGGCAGGCCGATCGAGGGGCTGTACGCGGCGGGCGAGGTCGCGGGCTTCGGCGGCGGAGGCGTTCACGGCTACAACGCCCTGGAGGGCACCTTCCTCGGCGGCTGCCTCTTCTCGGGCCGCGCGGCAGGCCGGGCGGCGGCGCGGCAGACGGCGTAGCCGGCGGGTGCCACGGGCGTCTGCCGTGTCAGCCGTCGAGGAGACGGGCCAGCACCTCGGCGTGGCTGGTCTCCGGCTTCCTGGCCGCGGTCAGCAGCGTCACCTGGCCCTGCGTGGCCAGCTCCCGTACGCGGTCGAGGAGTTCGGCCGCCTCGGGAGCGGTGAGCTCCTTCTCGTAGCGCCCGCGGAACTCCTCGTACGGCCGCTCACCCGTGTGGTACCAGCGGCGCAGGTCCGTGGACGGGGTCAGCCCCTTGGGCCACTCGTCCACGCGGGCCAGGTCCTTCGCCAGGCCACGCGGCCACAACCGGTCGACCAGGACACGGGTCCCGTCGTCCGGCTCGGGCGGTTCGTACACACGGCGCACCCGTACGCTCATGATCGGCCCCTTCCCGCACGCTCTCCCGCGAGCCTAACGCCGCCCACCGGACCGGGCACGGCGGGCAGAACGGCGGGGAGGCGGGGCGCGCCGCGGGCCCGCATCAGGCGCGTCGCGCCTTCAGACGGCGCTTCAGCGCGCGCCGCTCCGTCTCGCTCGTGCCGCCCCACACCCCGAGGGACTGCCCCGACTCCATCGCCCAGTCGAGGCACTGCTGCTGAACGGGGCAGCGTCGGCACACCGCCTTCGCCTGCTCCGTCTGGAGAAGGGCCGGGCCGGAGGTCCCGATCGGGAAGAAGAGGTCGGGATCCTCGTCCCGGCAGGTCGCGCGGGTCCGCCAGTCGTCCATGGAAAACCACCTGTGATCGGAGTGGGTACGCACCCTTCGGATGCCTGCTCCGTCACGGGTCACCTGTGGGCGCCGGATGAAACAGTGTCGCCGGTGTCGTGCGTCACCGCGGCCACGCCCGGCCGGCCGACGGCGGACGGGTGACGCCCCCTCAACTCCGCAGCGTCGTGGCCGCAGTTGCCGCCACCGACTCGGCCACCGCAGCCAGGGCGGGGGAGTCCAGCTTCCACTGCTGCCAGTACAGCGGCGCGTCGGTCGCGCGGTCCGGGGCGAAGACGGTGAGCCGGCCGGCCCGCAGCAGGGGATCGGCCTGCTTCTCGGGGACCATGCCCCAGCCCAGGCCCGCGGCGACCGCGTCGACGAACCCCTCCGAGGTCGGCACGAGGTGCCGGCTCGTGCTCGCCCCGGTGCGGCCACGGGTGAGCCGGCGCACGAAGGCGTCCTGGAAGTCGTCCCGCCGGTCGAAGGTCACCACCGGCGCCCGCGGCAGCGTCTCCTCCAGTGGCCCGGTGAGGTACCGCGCGGCGAACTCCGGGTTGGCCGCGGGGAGATAGCGCATCCGCCCCAGCCGCCGCACGGAGCAGCCCGGCACCGCGTCCGGCGACGAGGTCACCGCGGCCATCACCGCACCCTCGCGGAGCAGCGTGGCGGTGTGGGCCTCGTCCTCGCGGCGCAGCTCGAAGCAGAGGCGCAGCTCGTCCGGGAGGCGGGTGAGCGCCCCGAGGAACCAGGTCGCCAGCGAGTCCGCGTTCACCGCCACCGACACCCGCGTCGGCTCCCCGGCCGAGCTCAGTCCCAGTTCCGCGTACGCGTCCCGCTCCAGCCGGCCCACCTGGCGGGCCAGCCGCACCAGCACCTCGCCCGACTCGGTCGGCCGCACCGGCCGGGTCCGCAGCAGCAGGACCCGCCCCGTGCGCTGCTCCAGCGCCTTCACCCGCTGGCTGACCGCGGAGGGCGTCACATGCAGGGCCGCGGCCGCCGCGTCGAACGTGCCCTCGTCCACCACGGCGAGCAGGGTCCGCACCTGGTCCAGGGGCACGTCGTCCATCACATCGGCTAAGGGTACGTAAGAATCATTAGCTGTACTGCACCAGGGTGCGGGCTCTAGCGTCCTCGGCATGACCAGCACCCTGACCACCGCCGCCGCCGGATTCGGCACCGGCCTCTCCCTGATCGTCGCCATCGGCGCCCAGAACGCCTTCGTCCTGCGTCAGGGGGTCCGCCGCGAGGCGGTGCTCGCCGTCGTGGGTATCTGCGCGGTGTCGGACGCGCTGCTCATCGCCCTGGGCGTCGGCGGGGTCGGCGCGCTGGTCGTGGCATGGCCCGGCGCGCTGACGGCGGTCGGCTGGATCGGCGGCGTGTTCCTGCTCGGCTACGGCGCCCTGGCCGCGCGCCGTGCGGTCCGGCCGGACGGAGCCGGGCTGAAGGCGCAGGGCGAGGCCGTGACCTCACGCCGCCGTGCCGTGCTCACCTGCCTGGCGATGACCTGGCTCAACCCGCACGTCTACCTCGACACCGTCTTCCTGCTGGGCTCCGTCGCCGCCGACCACGGGCCGCTGCGCTGGACGTTCGGGCTCGGCGCGGTGCTGGCCAGCCTCTGCTGGTTCGCCGTCCTCGGGTTCGGCGCCCGGCTGCTGAGCCGCTTTCTGGCCCGGCCCACCGCCTGGCGGGTCCTGGACGGTCTGGTCGCGGCCACCATGATCGGCCTCGGCTGCGCGCTCATCGCCGGAGGCTGAGACGCGGACCTACAGGGCCCTGCGTGTGCGAGTGACCTGCTGGCCCATCAGCCGGCCCCGCGTCGCCTCCAGCCGGTGCGCGAGGATCTCGGCGACACAGCGCACCAGCGTCAGCCCGAGCGCCGGATCCTCCTCGCACAGCCGCAGGACGGCCGCCGCGTCGAACTCGTAGGCGCGGACCTGACTGAAGGCCTCGGCTCCGAAGTCCCACTCGTGGGGCGGGAACAGCCACGACCAGCCCAGCAGGTCGCCCGCGCCGAGCATGGCGACCGTGACCCGCTGGAGCTCGTTCACCCGCTGATCGAGCGACACCGCTCCGGAGCGCACGACCCAGAAGCGGTCGGCGGTGGTCCCGGCCTCGAAGATCCGGGTGTCCTCGGGGAAGGACACCTCCCGCGCGAGCGCCATCAGACGCTCCCGCTGCGGCGGGGGCAGGGCGGTCAGGAGTTTGATCGCTTTGGTCATGGGACAGGGCTCCTCGCCGGGCAATCGGTACGGGACCTCCGTCCATTGGAGCCGCTGCCGCCGTCCGGGGCACCTCGGCGCTGACGGGCACCGTGTTCCGGGGCATGGAAAAGCCCTGGCTGGACGGGGGAAGCCAGCCAGGGCGGTCAAGAGGTGGTCAGGGAGGACGTTCGTCGACTCCGTCACCACGTATGTATGAACGATAAACCATTTCCCTGGGCCCGCCCCACGGTGAACGGGGTGCGTGACCCGTTTCACTCCGCATGCGCTCCGGAACGGCCCGGAAGGTTTGCCGGTGCCAGGAGGGGTCAGCCGGAAGGGGGTGACCCTTTCGTCGAACAGGGAGTCGAACAATGTGCGAGGAGCACATCACCTCGGGCGACATGGAGCGACCCGGCACAGACCTGCTCCACAGGGAACCGCCCGGCACTGTCCGGGCCGCACCCCGGCGCCCCTACCGGCCGGCCCAGGTGCGGGAAGCCGTGCGGCGGGCGGTGGACGAGCGCTGTCGCTCCACGCACACCCCGTGCGACGCCACCGCCCTGGCGGACGCCCTGCTCGTCGCCTCCGAACTCACCACGAACGCGATCCTGCACGGCGGCGGCGTCATCGACGTCCGGGTCGACGTCGCCGGCCCCGGCATAGAGGTGTCGGTGAGCGACCGCAGTACGGAACTGCCCGTCGCCCGGCGGAAGGCCGGCCCGCGGGAACGCCTCACGCCCGGGGGCCACGGCTGGCCCATCGTCTGCCTGCTGTCCCGGGACATCCGCGTGCGGGACCTGCCCGCGGGCGGCAAGTGCATCACCGCCCTGGTCCCCCTGACCTGAGCCGAGGCCGAACCTTTTCCGCTGATTCGCCAGTGAAGCGGAGTTTGCGCCACCGGTCGCCGGGCAGACGGAGGATCGTGCTTCGGACCGGAGGCGCGCCAGCGGGAGAGGCATGGCTGCTGTGGCACTCGCACCGGGCGTCTCCACAGCCGCCGTCCCGCGGTAGACCGCCCATGACACCAACTGTTCGGGAGCGAAACCGCATGCTCATCGACTCGTCCACCGACCGCCCCGACACCCCCGCCCCCACGACGTCCACGACCGTCACCCCCGAAGCGGCCACCTCCACGGCCGCGGGCGGTCGCAGGCAACACGACGCCCCCGACACCACCGCCCTGTTCAGCCGGCTGGCCTCCCTGGACGACGGCCCCGAACGGGACGCCGTCCGCGACGAACTCGTCACCGCGTGGCTGCCCATGGCCCACCGCATCGCCGGCCGCTTCCGCGACCGCGGCGAATCCGTCGAGGACCTGCGCCAGGTGGCCGCTCTGGGCCTGGTGAAGGCGGTGGACCGCTTCGACCCGGACCGCGGAGCCTTCGAGAGCTACGCCGTCCCGACCATCACCGGCGAGGTCAAACGGCACTTCCGGGACCGGATGTGGGCCCTGCGGGTGCCCCGCCGGGTGCAGGAACTGCGGAACAAGGTACGGATCGCCCGGCGGGACCTCACCCTGACGCCCGGCAGCCCCGAACCCGCCCCGGCGGACCTCGCCCGGCACACGGGACTGACCGAGGAGGAGGTCGTGGCCGGACTGGAGGCGCTGGAGAGCTTCAGCACCCTGTCGCTGGACGCGGAGATGTCGCCCGACGACGACGGCTACAGCCTCGCCGACACCCTGGGCGCCTCGGACGCGTCCTACGACGTCGTGGTCGACCGGGAGTCCGCCAAGGAGGGCCTGCGTCGCCTGCCGGAACGCGAGCGCACCATCCTGTACATGCGCTTCTTCGAGGACATGACACAGAGCCGCATAGCCGACCAGCTGGGGATCTCCCAGATGCACGTCTCCCGGCTGATCAGCCGAAGCTGCGCCCGGGTACGCGCCGACGCCATGGGCGGCCGCATGAGGGGAGCGCGGAGCCGATGAGTGAATCCGAGATTCCGCCGGACGACGGACGGCCCGTGGACGTCTACCTCGACCTCCTGAGCATCCGGATGGAGACCGAGGACTACCGTCTGCTGCTCCGCGTGGTGGAGCCGGTGCTCCGGGCGATCGAGGAGCACCGGCTGTCCGGTCTCGACCTCGCCCTGGACGGGGGTGACGAGGAACTGCCCCAGGAGGTCCGCGACGAGGCCGCCCTCGTCATCGCCACGGCCGTCACCGGCCGCATGGACAACGAGGTGGTCGAGCTGGAGGTCGACGAGAGCGGACCGGTCAGGGTGGTCACCGACGCGACGACCGCCGCCGACCCCTCGCGCCTCGACGAGATCGCCGACTACATCAGGCAACGCCACCGGCAGAACGACGAACTGCGCGGCATCGCAGAGGTCAGCGGCCTCCCCACCGACTTCTGAACCGACTTCTGAAGCCGGTGCTCACCGGCTCCTGAACCCGCTGTGCTCACCGGCTTCCGGACCCGCGCACCCCGCGAACGGCTCGCCACCCACGACGTCCGGGCACACCCTCCTCGCCGTCCGGGCGTGCCGGCTTCACCGCGGGCCGTCGCCTGCCAGCGGGACGTCCAGTGGGCGGGCGAGACCCACCACCGCCTCGTCCAGCCGCTCCAGATGCCGCAGGACGCGGCCGGTGATCCGCCCGTAGCGCGACGCGCCGTCGCCGTCGGAACCGCCCAGCAGCGAGGCGAAGCTCGGCCCCGTCTCGATCCCCGCCTTCGTGTCCTCGCCCGCGACCCGGGCCGCGACCGTCGCGATGTTGCGCACGGTGCGCGCCGTAGCCCCGCGCAGCCGGGGATCCGCCGCGATCGAGGGATGCGTCGGCAGCAGCTCGGCCGTCGCCGCCAGCGAGCGCGCATGGTACGCACAGGTCTCCAGGAGCGCGACGACGTACCGCGCGGTGTCGCGCCGCCCCCGCAACGGAGTGACCGGATGGGTGAGCGGCTTGGTCGCGGCGCGCAGCTCGCCCAGCGCCTTGTCCAGCTCCCGTGCCCGGTCCAGCAGATCGACGGCCGCCCCGCCGCTGAGCTGGTCGACGGCGGCCTCGGTGACCTCGGTGAGCCGTTCCAGCACGGTGCCCAGCAGCTCGTTCGTCCGCCGGTCCGTACGCACCGGCAGCACCAGGAAGGCGGCGAACACCCCGCAGGCTGCCCCCAGCGCGGTCTCGGCCACGCGCAGGGCCAGCACCTCCCAGCTGTAGGTGTGCAGCAGCGTGTACAGCAGCCCCACCATCGCGGTCACGAAGAACGACATCAGCGTGTACGAGAGCGGTGCCGTGTACGCCATCGCGAAGATCAGCACCAGCATCAGGGCGAACGCCGTCCAGGTGTGCCCGCCCACCAGCCCCGCCAGTGCGATGCCGGCGACGACGCCGAGTACGGTCCCCAGCAGCCGCCGGTAGCCCTTGACGAGGATCTCGCCCGTCGACTCGGTGTTGATGAAGACGAGCCAGCAGGTCAGGACCGCCCAGTGCCAGCCCTGGGAGGACACCAGCCCACCGCCGGCGATGGCCAGCAACGAGCCCACGGCGACCTGGACGGCGGCCCGGGTGGTGGGCCGCCGCAGCCCCTTGTCCTCCTCCGCCGGCTCGCCCTCCTCACCGGCGTCGATCGCGGCGTCCTCGGCGTCCAGCTCCTCCCGGGAGCGGGCCGCCGCGGGGGTGTCGTCCGACTCGTCCTGCGGGCCGTCCAGAGCGATCCGCAGGCCCATCACCGCGCGGGACGCCTCGCCGATGGCCCGGAACACGTCCTGGAGAGCCGGGGAGCAGGCGGGGATGTTCTCCTCGTCCCGGTAGGCGAGCAGCCGGTTGCGTACGTGGGCGATCGACGTCCCCTCCACCCCGGGCCCGGCGCGCAGGACCTGGGTGCGCAGGGAGAGCAGATCGCGGCGCAGCGCCGCGGTGGCCTCGTCCGACGCGTCCGTCCGGCCGGCCCTTGGGGCCGGCGCACCCGGCAGATGCAGGGTCAGCGTGTCCGCGCGTTCCGCGCTGCGGGCGGTCAGCAGCAGCAGGCCGAGCCGCTCCGCGGCGATCTCGGCGTCCGCGATCCGGCGCTGCACCAGCCGTGCCGACGACGCGTCGGGGGTGCCCCGCTCCAGCCGGGTCTGGATCATCAGGGCCGTCTCGTGCAGCCGGGCGGTGCCCGCGCGGACATCCGCCAGGGCCTTGTCGACCTCGTCCCCGTCGGCGTCGAGCAGCGCCAGCTGCGCCGTCACGAGCTGCGCCAGCCGGGCCCGGAAGGCCTCTCGCAGACGTGCGAGGAGTCCGGCCGGGACCACGGGAACGACGGCGAACCGCATGACGGCACTGCACCCGAACGCGACGGCCAGCGCCGCCCAGATCCCCGGCAGCCCGTCGGGGGACGAGCCGATGAACAGGGAGGCGAAGTAGACCTGGAAACCGATCAGCCCGAGCGCGGTTCCGCGGTCGCCGAATCTGCGGGCGTACACCGCGCAGTAGATGAGGACGACGAAGAAGATGTCCCCGGCGGCGGCCCGCTGGCTCAGCACCGCGGCCAGCGACACGGACACGAGTGCCACGGGCAGACCGAGGGCGAGCGTGACGGCCTGGGCTCCACGTCGCTTCTCCCGGATGGCGAAGGTGGCGACCATCGCGGTCATCGCCCCTGCCACCAGCTGGGTGACACCTGCCCCCGTCAGGGCGAGCACGGCCAGCGTCAGCGCGAGGGAACCCACCGTCCGCAGCCCGGCCGTCATCCGCAGCATCCCGGGATCGGACGCCGCCAGGCGGTCCCGCAGCCGCGTCCGTACCGAGCGCTCCGCCGCCGCCTTCACGCCGCCGCACACTCCCCGTCGCTCGCGTTGATCAGGATGCAAGCATGGCACGTGCCATCACGGACCCGCCGGGCGGCTCCCACCGGCCGGAACACCGGTCGGGCCGGCGCCCGGAAGGGCGGAGCCGCAGCGGAGACCGGATCACCGCACGGGCAGGCCCGCCTCCTCGACGTGCGCCCGCACCTGCTCCGGAGTCAGATAGGCGTCCGTGTACTCGAAGTCCCGCAGTTTGGCGGCCCGGCGGGCCTGGAAACCGGTCCGCACGAAATCGTCGCCGGCGATCGAGTTCAGCAGCCAGTTGGTCATGACCCTCGTTTTGGCGACATTGGTGCGCAGCGCCGACCAGTGGTACCCGCGGGCCGCCACCTGGGCGGGCAGACCCCGCAGCTCCACCCCGAGCGGCTTGGAGACGGCGTCGGTGCCGCCGAGGTCCACGACCAGCCCGAGGTCCTTGTGGTGGTACGGCTGAAGCGGCCGGCCGGTCAGCGTCGCGATGATGTTGTCGGCGACCTGCTTGCCCTGACGCAGGGCGTGCTGCGCGGTCGGCGGGCACACCGCGCCCTCGACACCACTGGCGTGGTCGGGCACCGCCGCGGCGTCACCGAGGGCGAACACCCCGTCCTCACCCGGCAGGCACATGTCCGCGGTGACCGCGAGCCGCCCGCGGACGGTCTCGGCGCCGAGTGTGGCGATCAGCGGGCTGGCGACCACGCCGGCCGTCCAGATGAGGGTGTGGGTGGGGATCACCCGGCCGTCGGTGAAGGTGACCTCCTCGGGGCCCGCCTTCGCGATGGAGACGCCGAGCGAGATCTCGATGCCGCGCCGGGTGAGGATCTCCTGCGCGCTGCGCCCGAGCTTCTCGCCCAGCTCGGGCATCAGCTTCGGCGCGATGTCGATCAGATGCCATTTGATCAGGCCCGGGTCCAGCCGCGGGTAGCGCTCGACGGCGGCATGGGTCAGCCGCTGCAGACAGGCGGCGGTCTCGGTGCCCGCGTAGCCGCCGCCGACCACCACGAACTGCAGCCGCGAGGCACGCTCGGCCGGATCGTCGCTCGCGTCGGCGAGGTCGAGCTGGGAGATGACGTGGTCGCGGATGTAGGCGGCCTCGGCCAGTGTCTTCATACCGAACGCGTGGTCCGTCAGCCCCGGGATGTCGAAGGTACGGGTGACACTGCCGGGGGCCAGCACGATGTAGTCGTACGACTCGTTGACGATCCGGCCGGTGATGCTGCGGATGACACAGACCTTGGCCTTCAGATCCACGCCGATGGCCCCGCCCGGGATGATCCGGGTGCGGTACTTCGTGCTGCGGCGCAGCGACACGGCGACCGACTGCGGGGTCAGCACACCGGAGGCGACCTGGGGGAGCAGCGGCAGATAGAGCTGGTAGGAGAGCGGCGTCACCAGGGTGATCTCGGCATCGCCGGGGGGGAGCTTCCGTTCCAGTCGGCGGACGCACTCCACTCCGGCGAAGCCTGCGCCCACCACCAGGATCCTGGGTCGTGTCACGGTGTTCCTCCCTTTCTGCGGCTCCACACGGTCTGCCTCGAGCAACACGGGTCTGCTCGAACGTCGACGCCCCTTCACCTGCCCGTGGATCGCTGCCCCGCACCTCCTTGACCGCAGCGCACCGCGATCGCGGCACATCGCGGTTCACCGGGGGCACGCCGTGTCCGGACGTGGACCCGGAACGCGCGCACGTTCAGCACCACGATGCCCGCACCGGCGCCGGGGCGCACCGGGAGACCCGTGCCGACGGGCGATCAGCCGTGCAGGTGGCAGAGCAGCAGACAGATGTCGTCGTCGCGATCGGAATCGCCGAGAAGAGGGTTCAGGAGGCGGTCCGCCGCGCCCTCCAGGTCCGCGTCGGGCTCCGCGGGGCCGAACGAGCCGAGCGCGTCCGCAAGCCGCTCGATGCCCGGATCGATGCCCTCGGCCCGCCGTTCGAGCAGCCCGTCCGTGTAGAGCGCCGGCGTCGGTCCCGGCGCCACCTGCTCGGTGTGGCCGGGGATCTCCTGCTCCAGCGGGATGCCGGGCATCGCCCCCGGCTTGGCGTCCAGGGTGCGGACCCGCCCGTCGGGCAGCCGCGGCACCGATGGCGGATGCCCCGCGACGGCCCATGTGAGCGTGGCCTCGTCCGGGTGGAACCGGGCGATGACCGCGGTGGTGTACAGAGGAGGCTGGAGCTGGTGCAGGAAGTTGTGCAGCCGGGTCAGCAGCCGGCCGGGGCTGCCGTCGTCGACGGCGTAGGCGCGCAGCGCGGTGCGCAACCGGCTCGTCATCACCGCCGCGTGCAGCCCGTGCCCGGTCACGTCACCGATGACCGTGATCAGACTCCCGTCCGGCCGGTGGAAGGCGTCGTACCGGTCACCGCCGATGTTCGTGCCGTGGGTGGCCGGCAGATACCGGGCGGCCGGGCTCGTCCCCGGAGTCGTGGGCAGGTCGGTGAGCAGGGCGAGCTGCAGCGTCTCGGCTATGTCCCGGTTGTGCTCGAAGCGGCGGGCGTTGTCGGTGGCGATGCCGGCCCGGCGCGTGAGCCCGAGCAGCGTCACCGCGTCGTCCGGGTCCCAGCTCTCACCGGCCGGCGACAGGGTGAGCACACCCGGCGGCGCCCGGCGCGTCAGCAGCGGCACGCAGAGCAGCGGCCGGCCGGGAGCGAGCATCGAGGGCGGCTGCTCGTCCACGCCGCGCAGCCCGCCGGGATGGCCGGCGGCTTGACTGCGGGCCCGCAGACGCCATGGCGCGCCACCCCGGACAGCGCGGCCGTCACCCGGAAGTGGGTTAACAGTTCCTTGCCCCGCCGCTGTCTGCTGGACGCGTACATGGAGGGGTGCGAGCGGGCCGCGGCCATGGACGCAGGCCCCGGCCCGGCTGCTGACCGTCGCGGTCGCGCCGGGCGACGGGTCCGCTCCCTGCCTGTGCCGCCTGGGGCCGACTCAGAGGCAGGGCATGCTCATGTAAAGCGCCTGTTCACCCTTGGGCGGCGGCTCCCTCCACGACCTGCGCGGCTACAACCTCAACGACCAGATCCGCTCCCTGAGAATCAACCGCAACGACTGCGGCTGACCGCCTGCACCGCCACCTGCCGGGGCCGGTTCGTCCGGCCGGTCCGGGCGCAGAGGACGCGCGGGGCCGGCCGCCACGATCCCGGCCTTCCACCGGCCGCCGTACGAGCCCGCCGAACGTCTCAAGGCCCCGGCTCGGATCAGCGCAGGTCCGCCCGGCGCGTACCGGACGGGGCTGATCAGGTGGGTGATCGTGAGGGGCGGTCGCCTACGCGGCGAAAGGCTCCATGAGGCTTCAGCCGAACGATCGTCCCTGCCGGCGGCAGGTGAGGCCTGGGGACACCGTGTCCCAGGACTCGCTGTCGACAAAGCGGCTGCGGTCGTTGCGCAGGGTGGCGATGTCGGAGCGGTTGTCCCACAGGCGGTCCTGGTAGAGGCCGGTGCGGGTGCCGCGGCTGACGCCGGTGCGGATGCGGACGGTGGCCCGGGCCGTCCAGGCGGTAGCGGTGGAAGGCGCGGGTGCGGCCGTCCCCGTCCTGAAGGGTCCAGCCGTCCAGGTTCACCGCGCGGCGGTGCCCGGCTTCCCTCCGCACCAGAACGCCTGCGAGGGCGGCGCATACTCCTCCTGGGCGCTCCCACGGGTGACGGCTCTTTTGATGCCCTTTCACCTTGCTTATGGAAACGTCCTGGCCATGGCCGACATGTCCCATGGTGCCCACGCCCAGCCGCCGACGCGCGGACAGCGGTGGTCCGAGTTCCGGCAGTCGCCGTTGTGGCCGGCCATCGTGCTGGTGCTCATCCTGGCGACCGCGGCCGGTCTCTTCGCCGGTTCGTACACCTATTCCATGGCCAATCCGACGCCGCACTCGATCCCCACGGCCGTGGTCGGCTCGTACGGACAGGCCCGCGGGCAGGCTTTCCTGGACGGCCTGGAGAAGGCACTGAACGCGTCCGTGAAGGTGCACGTGTACGGCAGTGCCGCCGGGGCCCGTCGGGCCATGGACGACCAGGAGGTCTTTGCGATCTTCGACATCCGCGACGACGGGAGGACTGTGGTCCTTGAGCTGTCGGGTGCATCCGGGGCCTCGGTCGCGGAGGTGCTGGCCGACACGGCGCCGGTCGTGGGGAAGGAAACCGGCGTCGAGGTCACCGTCCAGGACCTCAATCCGCTGCAGGAGGGCGACCCGCGCGGACTGGCGATCTTCTACATCTCATTGGCCGCCGTCATCATCGGCTTCGTGGGGGCTATCCAGCTCAGCGTGCACGCACGGTCCCTGAGACCCTTCGAACGCATCCTGTTCACCCTCGCCTACGCGCTGCTGGGCGGATTCGCCATCGCCGCGACCGTGGACTGGCTGCTCGGCGCGCTCGACCTGCCGTTCGTGGAATCGTGGCTGATCCTGGCGCTCACCCTGTTCGCCAGCGGCATGGTTTTCACCATGTTCAACACCCTGTTCGGGCGCTGGGCGATGCTGCCGACGTGGGGGCTGATGATCCTGCTGGGCAACCCCTCGTCCGGCGGCGCGGTGTCCTGGCCGCTGCTGCCGTCCCCGCTGGGCGAGATCGGCAAGTGGCTGCCACCCGGTGCCTCGGTCAACGCGCAGCACACGGCGGTGTACTTCCAGGAGAACCAGCACGCGTTCCCGTTCCTGGTGCTGGGCGGATGGGCCCTGCTGTCGTGTGCGGTCTTCTGGATCTGGCGGCACCGGCATCCCGGCGGTCGCGAGCGCCGTCCGGCGCACGCCGAGTCGTAACGACCCCGGTCACCCGGCCGTCGGCCGCACCGCACGGCGGCGGAGCTCGAGGGGGTAAAGGGAAGGTCGTGCCATGACTCGATCCTTTCATGAAATCGAGTCTCCATTCGAGCCGGGACGGTTCGATCGTCGGCACCCCGGTGATGTCGAGGATCGCGAACCGCGCGTGCTGGTCGACCACCGAGTTGAGCAGGGTTTCCATCACCACCTGGCTGCGGGCGCTGTCGGGCGTCCCGATCAGCGGGACCGCGACGGTCCCGTCCCACAGCCCGATGACCGGCGTCGCCACCTCCAGCAACTGCAGGCGCTGCCGGTCCATCAGGGCCTGTCCCTCGCCCAGCGCGGTCTGCATGGACGCCACGCGCGGGGTGCCCATGAGGGTGCTCAGCTCGGCCGTGCACGCCCGCAGCTCCTCGGCCGGGGCCTGCTCCGGGTCGGCGGTGAGCAGGTTGCCGACCGGCGCCACAGCGCGGCCAGTCCGTTCGACACCTGTGTGGCGGACAGCCCCGCACGAGTGCGGGCCGCACGCATCCGCGCCAACTGCTCACGCACACCGATGAACCCCGGCGGCGTCCGAGTCCTCGGTCCGCTGCGCGTCGGCGTTCCCGGCGGTCCGCCCGCTTCGCGCTGAGGCGCCTGTGTCTCCTCGTCGTCGTTGTCCCACCGAGCCCGTGCGGGGCCGTGAAACCGTGCCGCGCCCCGACCGGACGACTGTTCCAACGACGCTCCGGGGTGGGGCGGCAGCCTCTGCCGGGGTTGAGAGCTCGCAGGCGGCGGGCACAGCCGGCCGTGCGAGGGCTGCAAGGAGGTCCGGCGCACGGCGCGCCGGACCTCCCCGACCCGGCTCAGAACTCCGGGCATCGTGATGTCGGACGGGTTATACCCTGTGCGCGCCGTCGACCCGCTCCAGCGCCTCATCGGCGCTTTGGGACACCGGAACCGTGATGCTCACGCCGGTCAGGTCAAGGACGCGGCGCACCGCGGGCACGGGGGAGATGATGTGCACGCTTCCCGGCAGTTCCCGGGCCTCCTGGTAGACGCGCAGGACGATGTTCATGCCGGACGAGTCCATGAAGGGGACCGCGGACAGGTCCAGCAGGAAGTGCCGGCGGCCGTGATGCAGCTGGTTGGCCAGGTGATGCTGGAACTCGGTCGCGGTGTCGGCGTCCAGATCGCCCTGCACTGTGAACAGGGCGACATCCTCCCGGACCACGGACACCTCCACGGACAACGGGTTCGGGGCCATGGACAACACATACCTCCCAATCGAGCCGACGGCCGGGTCCGGCCGCACGTGCAGCCGCCTACCCCGGGATCTCCGCTCCATGCCGGGGCCACCCGCACCGGTCCGGGAGGCGGCGCCTTCACATCACGCCCGGCTCGATGTGGGTTTTGTGTCTTCGCCGGCCGAATGCGCCCGCTCCAGGCGGGTAGTTGGCTGCTGTGGAGACGGGCGGGGGCCGGAGAGCGGACCCCGTCCGCTCCGGGATCGTCATCACAGCGGAGGCAAGGAGCAGCGTGCCCATGGACAGCATCTGGTCATACGCACCGGAGCTGGGTCTTGCCCAGGGGCAGGATCCGGACCTCACGGGATACACCGTCGTCGCGAGCGACGGCAGCACCATCGGCCATGTGGACAGGCAGGCCGACCATCACGCCATGCGGCACCTGGTCGTCGACACCGGCGTCTGGGTGTTCGGCCGGAGTCTCCTCGTACCGGTCGGCGTCGTCGCCGCCGTCGACTCCGGCGAGCGCAGGATCACCGTGTCCTGCACCAGGCCCGAGGTGAAGGCCGCGCCCCGGTTCAGGACCGACAGCGAGACCATGGACCCGGGCTACCTCACGACGGTCGGCGACTACTACTGGGCGCTTACACGGCCCGGGCCCCCGCCCGAGCACGCTCCCGGCACCCCGGCCGGATGACCGTCGCCCGGTGACTCCCGTACCGGACGTCGGCCGGTGATCCGCACACCGGACACCGGCCGGCATCGTACGGAACCCGGTACGGCGCGGGCGTCACCAGGGAAGGAAGACATGGATGTCCTTGCCGTCCGCGGTGCCGACCACGCTGACCTGATCGCACAGCGTGTGGATCAGGTGCCAGCCGATCCCGCCCCCGCCGTGGCTCGGCCTGAAGGGCCGGGGCGTCGGCTCGGTGGTGCTCGTGTCGTGCATCATCACATGCACTCCGTCGAATGTTCTGCGCAGCCGCATCCGGAACGGTCCCGGTGCGTACTGGACCGCGTTGGCGGCGAGTTCCGTGACCACCAGGAGGATGTCGTCCCAGTGCTCCGGGGCCGTCGGCGGGGCCACGCGGGCCAGCTCGAGGAGGAACTCCTCCGCCACCAGGCGTGCGTCGGTGACGTCGTGCAGCTCCCCGGGGAAGCCGGCGACGCGTTCCGTGATCTCCTCTGCGGCCAGTGACCTGTCCCTGTGCGGCTCGGATGCCATGTCGCCTTCCCTGCCCCGGCTTCCACGGGCCAGTCGTTCATGTGGTGTCGGTTCCTTCGTCCTCCTGGTCTGCGGGTTCCCGGGACGCCGGACCCTACGCGCCCGTATCCGGGCGAGCGAGGGGTGACGGGAAGGTCGCCCCCCGTGGTCAACGGAAGACGTTGTCCGAGTCGTCCCAGACCGACGGCTCCTCCGGCACCGGCTCCCGCTCCGGACGTGAACGGGAGTGGTACATCGCGTCGATCTCCAGGGCGTACCGCTGCACGATCTCGTCCCGACGCAGCTTCATCGACGGCGTCAGCAGGCCGTTGGTCACGTCGAACGGCTCCGGCAGCACCCGGAACACCCGGATCGACTCCGGACGCGACACGCTGCTGTTCGCCGCGGCGACCGCCCGCGCGACCTCCTCACGCAACGCGTTCTCCTCCCGGGCCTCCCGCGTCGCGGCGTCGCCCGGCAGCGCCAGCGCCGCCCGCCAGTGTGCCAGGAAGTCCGGGTCCAGCGTGATCAGCGCCCCCACACAGGGCCGGTCGTCCCCCACCACGACGGCCTGGTGGACGAGCGGGTGCATCCGCAGCCGCTGCTCCAGGGCCGACGGCGCGACACTCTTGCCGCTGCTGGTGATGATGATGTCCTTCTTGCGGCCGGTGATCGTCAGATAGCCCTCCGAGTCCACCCGGCCGATGTCCCCCGTGGCCAGCCAGCCGCCGGCCAGCGCGGTCAGGGTGGCGGCCTCGTCGCCCACATACCCCTGGAACACCGACGGCCCGCGCACCAGGATCTCCCCGTCGTCGGCGACCCGGATCTCGCTGCCCGGCAGCGCCCGCCCGACGGTGCCGGACTTCTCCCGGCCGAGCGGCTGCATCGTCACACCGCCGCCGGTCTCGGTGAGCCCGTAGCCGTCGTGCACGTAGATGCCGATGCCCTCGTAGAAGAGGGACAGGTCGCGGCTGAGCGTCGAGCCGCCCGAGGTGGCCCTGCGCACCCGGCCGCCCAGCGCGGCCCGCAGTTTGCGGTACACCGTCCGCTCGTACAGGGCGTGCTGGAGCCGCAGGTCGAAGCCGGGCCCCGCGCCCCGGCCCAGCCGCTGCCGCTCCACTGCGGCGGCGAAGTCGCGTGCCGTGTCGGCGGCCCGCTCGAACAGGGCGCCGCGGCCCGCCTGCTGGGAGGCGCGCAGGAAGTTCTTGTAGATCTTCTCCAGCAGGGAGGGGACCGCGTACAGATAGGTGGGCCGCAGGGTGCGCAGCGCCGAGGACAGGGCCTCCGAGCCGAGATCGGGCTCGTGCCCCATCAGCAGGCCGCCGCGTACGCACAGGCCCTGGATCATCAGTCCGTACACGTGGGAGAACGGCAGGAAGGCGAGGACCACGGCCTGCTCGCCCGGCTCCGCCGCCGTGTGGGCCCAGCCCTCCAGCAGGATGTCGCACGGGGCGGCCAGGTTGCGGTGGCTCAGCGCGCACCCCATCGCCTGCCCCGACGTACCGGACGTGTAGGCGATCACGGCCGTGGAGTCCGGCAGCACGATCCTGCGCAGCGAGTCGACCGTGGCCGGCGGTATGTACTCGCCGCGCGCCACCAGCTGGTCCAGCGCACCCGAGTCAAGCTGCCAGACGTGCCGCAGCCGCGGCAGGGCGGCGCACACGGACCCGACGGTCATCACGCCCTGCTCGTCCTCGACCACCACGGCCACGCAGTCGGAGTCCCTGAGAATCCACTCCACCTGCTCCCGCGACGAGGTCGGATAGATGGGGACGACCTCCGCGCCCACGGTCCACAGCGCGTAGCACAGGACCGTCCACTCGTAACGGGTCCGCGCCATGATCGCCACACGGTTGCCCGGGGAAAGCCCGGAAGCGACCAGCCCTTTGGCCAGGTCGACGACCTGGTCACGGAACTCCAGCGCGGTGACCTCCTCCCAGGACACGGAGGCCGGGTCGACGCGGCGGGCGAGCATCGGCAGATTCGGGCTCTCGGCCGCCGTCTCGAAGAGGCTGTCCGCGAGGCCGCCCGTCAGGGGTGAGGCGGCCTGCGGAGCGAGAGCGAGGTCGCGCATGCACTGCTCCTGACATGTACGGACTGTGACTCGGCCGACGAGCAGAGTCATCGGCGGTGCACGAATCTAGCCGAGCCCCGGCGTTCCGGGGCCGGATCGCCGGAACTGTGGCCACACTGATGATCACGTCGCCCCGGTGGCCCGAACCCGCCCGTACATTCCGCCCGTATCTCCCGCCCGCGCCTTCCCCCTCGGCGTTCCGCGCGTACGCGCCGCACCCGCGCCGGTTGCCGTCCGGGCGCGGGTACGGGGCGGAGGGCGGGCGGACCGCCGGGCCTCACAGGTCGTGCGGCACCAGCCACACCGTCGCGAGAGGCGGAAGGGTGATGCCGACGCTGCCCTCCTCGGGCTTGACCGGGTCCGGGTTGGTGACGTCACCGCCGCCGTACCGGGCCGCGTCCGTGTTGAGGACCTCCTGCCAGGTGATTACGTCGCCGGGCACCCCGAGCCGGTAGTCGTGCCGGACGACGGGGGAGAAGTTCGACACCGAGAGCAGCGGACGGCCCCCCGCGTCGTACCGCAGGAAGGCGAACACGTTGTCCTCGGCCGCGTCCACCGACACCCAGCGGAACCCGGCCGGATCGGTGTCCCGCTGCCACAGCGCGTCCGTCGCCCGGTAGCGGGCGTTGAGGTCGCGCACCAGGTCCTGCACACCCCGGTGGTCGCCCGCGGAGTGGTACGCGTCGTCCAGCAGCCACCACTCCGGGCCCTGCTCCTGGGACCACTCCGCTCCCTGCGCGAACTCCTGTCCCATGAACAGCAGTTGCTTGCCGGGATGGGCCCACATGAAGCCGAGATAGGCCCGGGTGTTCGCCCGCCGCTGCCACCAGTCGCCGGGCATCTTCGAGACCAGCGACCGCTTGCCGTGCACGACCTCGTCGTGCGAGATCGGCAGCACGTAGTTCTCGCTGTAGGCGTACACCATCGAGAACGTCATCTCCTGGTGGTGGTACCTGCGGTGCACCGGCTCGTGGCTCATGTACTCCAGCGAGTCGTGCATCCAGCCCATGTTCCACTTCAGTCCGAACCCCAGGCCGCCGGTGTCGGTGGGCCGGGTCACCCCGCCCCACGCGGTCGACTCCTCCGCGATCGTCACCACACCCGGGCACCGCCGGTACACGGTCGCGTTCATCTCCTGGAGGAACGCCATCGCCGCCAGGTCCTCCCGGCCACCGTGCGCGTTGGGCTCCCACTGGCCGGAGTCCCGCGAGTAGTCCAGGTAGAGCATCGAGGCGACGGCGTCCACGCGCAGCCCGTCGATGTGGAACTCCTGGCACCAGTACACGGCGTTGGCGACCAGGAAGTTGCGCACCTCGGTCCGGGCGAAGTCGAACGTGTACGTTCCCCAGTCCGGGTGCTCCGCCCGCCGGGAGTCCCCCGGCTCGTACAGCGGGTCCCCGTCGAACCGGGCCAGCGCCCAGTCGTCCTTCGGGAAGTGCGCCGGCACCCAGTCCATGATCACGCCGATGCCGGCCCGGTGCAGGGCGTCGACCAGGTACTTGAAGTCGTCCGGGGTGCCGAGGCGGGCCGTGGGCGCGTAGAAGCCGGTGACCTGGTAGCCCCAGGACGGGCCGTAGGGATGCTCGGCGACCGGCATCAGCTCGACATGGGTGAAGCCGAGGTCCTGGACATAGGCCGGCAGCACCTCGGCGAGCCGGCGATACGTCAGACCCGGCCGCCAGGACGGCAGATGGACCTCGTAGACCGAGAACGGCGCCTCGTGCAGGGGCACGTGAGCGCGGCGCTTCATCCACGCGGCGTCGCCCCACGTGTGGTGCGAGGCCGTCACGACCGAAGCGGTGTTCGGCGGCTCCTCCGCGAGGCGCGCCATCGGGTCGGCCTTGAGCATCCGATGGCCGTACCGGGAATGCACCTCGAACTTGTAGCGGGTGCCCTCTCCGATCCCCGGCAGGAACAGTTCCCACACGCCGGACGAGCCGAGCGAGCGCATCGGGAACGCCGTGCCGTCCCAGCAGGTGAAGTCGCCGGCGACCCGGACGCCCTGCGCGTTCGGCGCCCACACGGTGAAGCGGGTCCCGGTGACGCCCTGGTGGGTCATGGGGTGTGCGCCGAGCGCCGTCCACAGCTCCTCGTGGCGCCCCTCGCCGATCAGATGCAGATCGAGTTCGCCGAGCGAGGGCAGCATCCGGTACGGATCGTGCACCTCGACGGCGTCCTCGTCGCCGTACGCCACCGCCAGCGTGTACGCGGGGACCGCGTCCAGCGGCAGCACCCCGGAGAAGAGGCCGTCGCCCTCCGAGGTGAGCGGGGTGCGCCGGCCGCCGGTGACCACGCTCACCGTGCGCGCGAACGGCCGCAGCGCCCGGAAGGCGATGCCGCCCGGGACCGGGTGGGCGCCGAGCAGCGCGTGCGGATCGTGGTGGGCGCCCGCCAGCAGGCGCCCCCGGGCGTCGGGATCGAGGGCAGGGGCGGTCCCGTGCGTCTTCGGGGCGGACGGGACCGCCCCGGCCGACTCGGACAGCGGGGTGTCATGCAGGGCCACGGCTTCAGTCTCCTCTCACGGCGAGGCGCTCGATCGCCGCCATGGGTACGGGCAGCCAGTCGGGTCGGTGCCGGGCCTCGTACAGCACCTCGTACACGGCCCGGTCCGTCTCATAGGCGCGGAGCAGGCCGTGCTTCTTGCGCGGGTCCCAGCCGGCGCGGGCCGCGTAGCCCGCGCAGTAGGCCTCGCGACAGCGGCGCGCCCACTCCGGGCGCCAGGGACGGCGCTGGCGGGCGGCGTAGTCGAACGAGCGCAGCATCCCGGCGATGTCCCGCAGAGGGGAGTGGGCGCTGCGCCGTTCGGAGAGCGGCCGGGACGGCTCACCCTCGAAGTCGATGACGAACCAGTCGCGTCCGGCCCGCAGCACCTGCCCGAGGTGCAGGTCGCCGTGGATGCGCTGGGCGGGCGCCCCGGGATCGCAGGTCGCGAGCGCGGCGAACGCCGCCTTCAGACCGGGCACGTACGGCTGGAGCACGGGTACGGAGTGCGCGGCGGCCGTCAGACGCTCGGTCATCCCCTCCGACGTCAGCCCGCTCTCCCCGGGCCCGCCGACGGGGAACGCCGAGGCGAGCGCCAGATGCACATCCGCCGTGGCCCGGCCGAGGGCGTGCGACTGCGCGGTGAAGTCGTCACCGGCGGCCAGCGCCTCCAGGGCCAGCGTCCAGCCGTCGGAGGCGTCGCGCAGGAACGGCTGGAGTACACCGAGCGTTGCCTTGAACGGATGCGTGGTGCGCAGCCAGGCCACCGGAGCGGGCACCCGGTGGCAGCCCTGCCGGGCCAGCGCGCCCGGCACCTCCAGGTCCGGGTTGACCCCGGGCTGGATCCGCCGGAAGAGCTTCAGGATGAACTCGTCGCCGTACACCAGCGAGGAGTTGGACTGCTCGGCCTCCAGCAGCCGCGGCACCAGCCCGGCCGGCACCCGCTGGGCCGCGTTGCCCTCGAACCGCAACGGGCCCACCGCTTCGGGGTGCCGCAGCCGTTCCAGCAGCAGCTGCGCCGACCGCAGGTCGTGGAGCGCGTCGTAGACCGTGCGCCCGGCCAGTGACCCGTCCCGCACTCTGCCGATGACCGCCCGGCCCAGGCGCGGCGACGGGTGCTCCCGTACACCGAGGAGGAGCTGGTAGCAGTCACCGGCCCAGGGCGTGTTTCCGGGGGAGGGCACGCCGCCGTGGCCGGCGTGGACCAGCAGATGGAGACAGTCCGGGAACAGCTCCGTCATCGACAGCACATGGAGGTCGGTGACGGGCCGGTCCTTGCCGGCGAACCAGCGCTGCTCCGGCAGCCACTCGCGCAGCAGCCCGGCGAACGACTCCGTGGGTCCGGCGGTCACGCTTCGCGGGCGCAGGAACGCGGTCTTCGTCATGTGGACGCCTCCTCTCGTCGGCGCACGGTCACAGTCGGCGGCCGGTGCGGGATGCGGCTCGGGCGAGCCGGAACCAGTAGAAGCCGTGGCCCCCGAGGGTCAGCAGATACGGCAGTTCGCCGATGGCGGGGAAACGCACCCCGCCGAACAGCTCGACCGGATGACGGCCCTCGAACTCACGCAGGTCGAGTTCGGTGGGCTGCGCGAAGCGGGAGAAGTTGTTGACGCAGAGCACCAGGTCGTCCTCGTACTCCCGGAGGAAGGCGAGGACGGCGG
>NZ_JBHXQZ010000071.1:0-42656 GCF_042717095.1 Streptomyces sp. NPDC058632
GGCGGGCACCCCCTGGGGTGCCCGCCCGGCTTCACCACTGCGGTACCGCGGTACCGCGCCGCCCTCCTGCCGCGTTACTCCGTCTTGACGGTGATGGAGCCGTCGATGATGCCTGCCTTGGCCTCGGCCACGGCGTCCGTCAGGCCCTCGACGTCGGCCATCTTCGGGTTGCTGTCGGAGAGGCCGACACCGTCCACCTTCAGGTCGAAGACCTGAGTGCCGGTCAGCGGCTTGTCGTCCTGGACGGACTTGGCCAGCGCGTACACCGAACCGCCGACGTCCTTGAGGGCGGAGGTGAGGATGAACTCCTTGTAGCCGGCGAGGGCTTCCTGCTGGTACTGGTCGGAGTCGACGCCGATCGCCCAGATCTTCGCCTTGGCGGCGGCCTCGATCACGCCCTGCCCGGAGAGACCGGCCGCCTGGTAGACGACGTCGGCCTTCTTCTCGATCTGGCCCTCGGCGGCGGCCTTGCCCTTGTCGGGGCTGGAGAAGCCGCCCTCCTCCGCGGTCTGCGTCAGGTACTGCGAGACGATCTTGACCTTCGGGTCGGTGGCCGTGACGCCCTGCTTGAAGCCGGCCTCGAACTTGTGGATCAGCGGGATGTCGACACCGCCCACGAAACCGACCGTCTTCGTCTCGGTCGCCTTGGCGGCGGCGACACCGGCGAGGTAGGACGCCTGCTCCTCGGCGAAGACGAGGGAGACGACGTTCTTGCCCTCGACCACGGAGTCGACGATGCCGAAGGTGGTGTCGGGGTACTTCTCGGCCACGGCCTTCATCGCCGGGCCGTAGACGAAGCCGACGCCGATGACGGGGTTGTAGCCCTGCTTGGCGAGCGAGGAGAGGCGCTGCTCCTTGTCCGCGTCGGTCTCGCCCTCGGTGGGCTCGATGTCGGCGGTCTTGTAGCCGAACTCCTTCTCGGCCTTCTGGAGCCCCGCGTGGGCGGCGTCGTTGAAGGACTGGTCGCCCTTGCCGCCGATGTCGTAGGCGATGGCGAGACCGAGGTCACCCTTCGCGGAGCTCTCCGAGCCGTCACCGCTCTCGCTGCTGGTACCGCCGCAGGCCGTGGCGGCGAGTGCGAGCGACGCGACCCCCACCGCGACGCGAGTCAGTCTGGATATCCGACGCATCTGACGCTCCCCATTCTCCAAAGCCCCGCAACGGCGCTCGGTCCGGCGCACATTAACGCGCGTAGACACTCCTGGGAACGGGGTACTGCGAGGCCGTTATCCATTCGTGCCGATGGCCGGTTACACCCTGGTGAAGCAGAGGACCGTAGGGGGTCGAAAGGGGCGGAAACGGTCGACCGCAACAGCACGCGGCGGGACGCCACGCGCACCACGCTCCCCCTCCCCCGCCCCGCACGCAAGTGGAGCGGGGAGACGGGGCGGAAGAGGGCGGCGGCGACGAAAGGGGGCCGGGGTCCGGTGCGGGAACCGGCCGGCCCCCGCGCCACCGGCGTTCTCAGCGCAGGTCGTCCAGCAGGGCGGCGGCGGTGAAGAGTTCGACGCCCACGGTGATGGCGTACTCGTCGACGTCGAAGTCGCCCTGGTGCAGGTCGCGGATGGCGCGCTCGCCCGGAGGACGGACCCCGAGGCGGGCCATGGCGCCGGGAACGTGCTCCAGGTACCAGGAGAAGTCCTCGCCGCCGAGGCTCTGTTCGGTGTTCTCCACGGACTCCGGGCCGCGCCGGGCGATCATGGCGTCCCGCAGGAGCTCGGTGGCACCGGCCTCGTTGACGACCGGCGGGACTCCGCGCACGTAGTTGATCTCCGACTTGGCACGGTGCAGGTTGGCCACCTCGTCGATGGCGGCGACCACGATGTCCGGGGCCAGCCGCCAGGTCTCCAGGTCGAGGCAGCGCACGGTGCCGGAGAGTTCGGCGTGCTGCGGGATGACGTTGGGCGCGTGGCCGGACTCGACCCTGCCCCAGGTGACGGCGAGTCCGCTGCGGCTGTCGACCCGCCGGCCCACCAGCGCGGGCACGTCGGTGACGACCCGGGCGGCGGCGGTGACCAGGTCGGTGGTCAGATGCGGCCGGGCGGTGTGGCCGCCGGGCCCGTCGAGGGCGATCTCCAGGCGGTCGCAGGCGGAGGTGATGGGGCCCTCGCGCAGCCCGATCCTCCCCGCGTCGACCCGGGGGTCGCAGTGCACGGCGACGATCCGCCCGACCCCGACGAGCGCGCCGTCCAGAATGGCGTCGGCGGCACCGCCGGGCAGCACCTCCTCGGCGGGCTGGAAGATCAGCCGCACCGGCCGGGGCAGCAGGCCCTGGCGGTGCAGTTCGGCGAGGACGAGCCCGGTGCCGAGCACGACGGTGGTGTGCACGTCGTGGCCGCAGGCGTGCGCGCGGTCGGGCACGGTGGAGCGGTACGGGCACTCGGTCTTCATGTCGGGGATGGGCAGCCCGTCGATGTCGGCCCGCAGCGCGAGCACGCCGGCCCCGGGGACGGCCCCCGTGCCGGTACCGGTGTCTGCGAGGCTGCCGCCGTCCACCACCCCGATGTCACAGACGAGGCCGGTCCCGCCGGAGAGTACGCGCGGCGCGAGGCCGGCCCGCTCCAGCCGCTCCTTGATCGCGGCGGTCGTACGGAACTCCTGGTTGCCCAGCTCAGGGTGCATGTGCAGGTCGCGGCGGAAGGCGACGAGCTCGGCGTGCAGGACCTCGGGGAGCGCGCCCGGAAGCACCGCCCCTCCGGGCAGATCGACCTCGGACTCCAGTGACATCAGTTGCTTCACCCTTTGAAGGGTAGGCCGACGGGACCTCCGACCGACCCCTGATCAAGAAAATTCAGCCCGTCAGTGGAAGAAAAACTGGCGGCGCCACGCTTAGCGGCCTTCCGCCATGGGTAAACTCGCCGCCCCGTACGCGGACGAGTCCGTACGGACCGTCCCGAACGCACCGCCGCTCACAGCGGCCGCTTCCGGCACCCCGCGCGCCGCACTCCACCTCTCCTCGGTGTACCACGCATCGCTCGAGCCACGCGGACCGGTTCGCCTGCCGGACACGGCGCCCCGCCGCCCCGGGTCCGCGCCCGCCCCCCGCGCACCCGGGTGAAACCGCCTCCGCCGCCCCGGGTTGCGCCGATGGGGTGCGGGGCCGTGCACGCCGGCCTGCCGGAGTTCCTCCGGGCCACCCGTGCCCCGTACGACGTCCTCCTCAGATGGCCGGCGCCACCGAAACCGCCGCCAGGCGGTGGGCGTCCCGGGCCGTGCCCGTCACGTTGGAGAGGAAACCCTGGGCCCGGGGGGAGGCGTTCTCGGTCAGCCAGGCCGGGTTGATGTCGCAGACCGCGACACGGACCTCCGTGCCGAAGAGGGCCAGGGGGAGGGTGTGGACGACGGTCGACGGGAAGCTGAGGACCGTGCGGCCGATGGGGCCCCGGCGGGCGATCAGTTCGAGGGGGAGTTCGGGGCGGACGATCTCCAGGCCCGTCTCGACCGCGAGGCGGTGGAGTTTTTCGGTGCTCTCGCGGCGGTGGGCGAAGTAGCGGGTCGCGCCGTGGGTCTTGGTGAGGGTGCGGACGGCCTCGATGTAGGCGTCGGCGTCCACCACGCCGGTTTCCACGAGGGACGTGCCGACCATGTCGGCGGTCCTGGTGATCCGGGGCGGGCCGAACCGCTCCCGGGTCCAGGCGAAGGAGTTGGCGCTGACGGTGACACCGGCCGGGATGTCGTCGACCGGCATCGAGGAGAAGACCTCCACCCGGCGCCGGCCGCCCGGGGTGAGCCTGCGGCGGGCGATGCCGGAGACCGGGGCGAGGAGCAGGTCGCGGGGACCGCGGCGGCCGCCCTTGCGGTGCCAGCGGACCAGGCGTTCGCCGCGCGCGAGCTGGCCGACGAACTCCATGGTCGCCGTGCCGTCGTCGACGACGACGAGGTCGTGGGCGCTGGTGATCGCCAGCATGAGCTGTACGTACCGCGAGAAGGGGTCGCCGAGGACGACCCGGGTGGCGCGGCGCAGCGGGCCGGCCAGGCCGCCTATGGTCTGGAAGGGCGCGCTCGCTCCGCCGCGCGCCTCCTCCCAGCGGACCTCGTGGCCCTCCTCGCGGGCGAGTTCGGACATGCGGCGCAACTGGCCGCGGGTCATGGGGTCGACGGGGGACAGCACCACGAGGGTGAGCCCCACGCCGGGCGCATGCGCGTGCGCCCACTCCAGCACGTTCAGCAGCTGTACCGGGCTCTCGACGAAGGCGAGAGTGTGGGAGCCGGCATTCCCGGCGCGGGGGCTCATCTACGTACGACCGTTCCCGTCGTCAAGGGATGGTGGGGGGAGAGGGAGGTCAGACGGTCAGCGGCTCGCCGGCCGCGTCGGCGATCTCCGCCTCGGCGACGACACCGGGAACCCGGCGCAGCTTCTTCATCGGACCCAGCTCGGACTCGTAGACCTTCTTGACGCCGTCACCGAGGGACTCCTCGATGGTGCGGATGTCGCGGACCAGGCGGGTGAGGCCCTGCGGCTCGACGGACGCGGCCTGGTCGGAGCCCCACATGGCGCGGTCGAGGGTGATGTGGCGCTCGACGAAGGTGGCGCCGAGGGCGACGGCGGCCAGCGTGGTCTGCAGGCCGGTCTCGTGGCCGGAGTAGCCGATCGGGACGTTCGGGTACTCCTGCTGGAGGGTGTTGATCACGCGGAGGTTCAGCTCCTCGGCCTTGGCCGGGTAGGTGGACGTCGCGTGGCAGAGCAGGATGTTGTCGCTGCCCAGGACCTCGACCGCGTGGCGGATCTGCTTCGGGGTGGACATGCCGGTGGAGAGGATGACCGTGCGGCCGGTGGCGCGCAGGGCGCGCAGCAGCTCGTCGTCCGTGAGGGAGGCGGAGGCGACCTTGTGGGCGGGGACGTCGAACTTCTCCAGGAAGGCGACGGCCTCGGTGTCCCACGGGGAGGCGAACCAGGCGATGTTCTTGGACTTGCAGTACTCGTCGATCTGACGGTACTCGTCCTCACCGAACTCCACGCGGTGGCGGTAGTCGATGTAGGTCATGCGGCCCCAGGGGGTGTCGCGCTCGATGTCCCACTGGTCGCGCGGGGTGCAGATCTCGGGCGTGCGCTTCTGGAACTTGACGGCGTCGCAGCCGGCTTCGGCGGCGGCGTCGATCAGCTTGAACGCGTTCTCGAGGTCGCCGTTGTGGTTGATGCCGATCTCGCCGGTGACGTACACCGGGCGGCCGGGGCCGGCTTCGCGGGTACCGAAGGTGCGGATGCGGGAGTTGGTGCTCATGACCTGGTGTTTCCTTACTTGGGGAGGGAATCGAGAGAGGGGCCGAGGATCCAGCTGGCGATCTCCCGGATCGCGCCGTCGCCACCGGGGACGGTGGTGACCGCGCGTGCGGCGCCGCGTACGACGTCGTGGGCGCTCGCGACCGCCACGGGCCAGCCCACGAGGGCGAAGCACGGGAGGTCATTGACGTCGTTGCCGACGTAGAGCACGCGCTCGGGCGCGATGCCCTGTTCCTCGCACCACTGCTTCAGTGCGAGGTCCTTGCGGTCGATGCCGTGCAGCACGGGGATCTGGAGCTTGCGTGCGCGGGCGGCGACGACCGTGTTCTTTTCCGTGGACAGGACGAGCATCCTCAGTCCGCTCCTGCGCAGAGCGGCGATGCCGAGTCCGTCGCCGCGGTGCACGGAGACGAATTCCTGTCCGTCGGCGTCGATCAGCACCCTGTCGTCGGTCTGGGTGCCGTCGAAGTCGAGGACGACCGCGTCGACGTCGTCGGCGGTCGGAAGGGCGCCGGGCCTGTCGGCGTCGAAGAGCGGGGCGAGGGCGCGGGCGCGGGCGAGGTCGTGCGGGTCGTCGATCTCCAGGACCCGCGCGGGGTCGGTGCGGACGAGTTCGGTCCGGCCGAAGAAGCGGTGCCGGTGCTCGCGGAAGCCGGCCGCGTCCATCGCGTAGGCGGCGCCGGTCTCCAGGAGGTCCTGGGGGCGGTCCTGGCGGCGGGGGCGGAAGGACTTGTCGTGGTTGACGCCGAAGCCGCCGCTGGGGCCGTCCACCGGCGCCGCGTCCGTCGCGGTCGCGTCGGGCTCGTCCCGCCAGATGAAGCCGTGGAACGGGGCCACGGTCACCGCCGTGTCGGCGCCCTGTTCGGCGACCGCGCCGGCCACCCCGTCGATGTCCTCGCGGATCAGGAACGGGCTGGTGCACTGGACCAGCAGGACGACGTCCACCTCGGCGCCGTGCAGCGCCTCGTGGGCGTCCATGGCGTGCAGGACCGCGGCCTCGGAGGTGGCGAGGTCGCCCGCGATGGCGGCGGGGCGCATCACGATCTCGGCGCCGGCCTGCCGGGCGGCGGCGGCGATGGCCTGGTCGTCGGTGGAGACGACGACGTCCGTGACACGGCGTGCGGCACGGCACTCGCGGACGGCGCGGGTCACCAGGGGCGCGCCGCCGACCGGCGCGAGGTTCTTCGCGGGCACGCCCTTGGAGCCGCCGCGCGCGGGGATCACGGCGAGCACCCGGCGCTCCCCCGAGTTCTCTACTGCGCTCGAGCAGGGGGTAACCCCGCCGGCGCCCTGGTCCGCTTGCGGTGGGGACATGGGATCAGCTCCTTGAGCTGGACGGGAAGGGAGGCGGTCTCGGCCGGCCGGACGAGCGGCGCTCACAGTTCGCCCATCCGCCGGATCACCGGGGCCACCCGCTGGACGCCGTGGCGGTAGGCGCCGCGCGCCGCACGGCGCACGATCTGCCGGACCGGTCCGGGCTCCTTGTCGGCGGCGGGGGTGCCGGGCATCGGGGTGCCGTCCGGGCCGAGGTGGTGACGGGCGAGCAGGCCGGGCAGATAGCCGGGCGCGGTGACGGTCGTGTAGTACGGGGCCAGCGGCGGCAGGCCGCCGGGGCGCTCGAGCAGCTTGGCGATGCGTGCGCGGGCGGCGTCGAAGGCGGTGTCGTACGCCCCGTCCACCGCCACGCCCTGCCGGGCCACCCACTCCTCGTCCGGCACGGGCCGGTGGCCGGCGTCGAGCTGGTCCCAGGAGGCGAGACAGCCGGAGCCGACGAAGTGGTGGTTGCCGAGCGCCTCGCGCACCCCGAGGTCGGTGAGGACCACGGTCGGGATGCGGCGGTGCAGGGACTCCAGCGCGGCCGTGGAGCTCATGGTGACCAGCAGGTCGGTGCGGTCCAGGACCTCGCCCATGTGCCCGTACACCAGGTGGAAGTTGGCCGGTGGGTCGAGCCGCTGGACCAGCTTCTGGTACGGCAGTTCCTCGATGTGCGTGGTGTGCTCGCCCGGCTTGGAGCGCAGCTTGAGCAGCACCTCCCGCTCGGGGTGCCGGCGGGCGTGCCCGACCAGCCGGTTCAGCAGGTAGGTACGGTCCCGGCGGTTCTCCGGCACGGAGGGCTGGGCGGCGAAGACGACCGTGTAGGGGTCGTGCTCGCCGGTGTAGGCGGCCCCGCCGAGGAACGGAAGCGCGACCTCCGTCACCGAGCCGGCGTCGGCGCCCACGCCCTCGTACACGGCGCGGAAGCGGTCGGCGTCCTGACGGGAGTTGGCGAGGACGAGGTCCGCGCCGTGGCGCAGCAGCAGGCCGTCGGCGAGCTTCTCGTAGACGACTCCGACGTACCCGGTGACGACGACGGGCCGGCCGGGCCGGCCGGCGGGGCTGTCCTCCCACACCCGCCCGAGTCCGTGCAGCATCGCCTGCACCCCGCCGCCGACCAGGGCGAGGACCAGGATGTCGTACGACTCCTCGCGCATGGCGTGCAGGAACTGGACCGCGGTCACCTCGTGGAGGGCGTCCGCCTGGACGCCGACCTCTTCGAGCTGACGGGCGGTGGGAGTCGCACGGCCCCGCAGGAGATAACCGTCCAACCGGATGTCCGAATCCTCCGGGGCGATGCGGTTCGCGGTGAGCGCACCCCATTTCCACCGGGTGTCGGAATCCGCGAGGACGGCGACTCTCAGGGTCTTCGTTGCACTTGCTGGCACAACGAAGACGTTAGGAGCAATTTCTAGGAGCCGCCCAACCTAAATCCAACAAATGGTTAACAGGAGACCGCCGAATGGCGAAACAGCCCGCCCGTCATCCGGAAAAATGTTTGCTTCACCGCTTCGCCACGCGCCGTTCACCCCGTATCAAGGTTCAAGTAATGACGAATGGCGGGGCGCCCCCTAACGTCGGAGACGTGCCCAAGCTCTCCGTCATCGTGCCGTTCTACAACGTGCGCCAATACGTCCCCGATGCCCTGCGAAGTCTGCGCGCCAACGCGCGGGACGACTTCGAGTTCATTCTCGTCGACGACTGCTCGACCGACGGGACCGCGGACCTCCTCGCACGCGCCGAGCGCGAACTGCCGGGTGCGGTGCTGGTCGGACACGAGAAGAACGGCGGCCTGGCGACCGCCCGCAACACCGGCATCGACCGGGCCCGCGGCGAGTACCTGACCTTCCTCGACGGCGACGACTGGCTGGCGCCCGGCTATTACGCCGAACTGGTGACCGCGATCGAGGAGCTGGACTGCGACTTCGTCCGCACCGACCATGTGCAGTGCACCGGACGGGCGCGCAGCATCCACCGCGTGCCGGTGGGCCGCCGCGGTGTCGTACTGCGGCCACGGGACGCGATCCTGCCGGCGGACCGGACCACCTCCGTGGACTATGCGTACGCGTGGGCGGGTGTGTACCACCGGCGGCTCGTCGACAGGGGGCTGCTGCACTTCACCGACGGCCTGCGCACGGCCGAGGACCGGCCCTGGATCTGGCGACTGCACCGGGAAGCGGACTCCTTCGCGGTGGCGGGTCTGCTGGGTGTCCACTACCGGCGCGGAGTCGCCTCCTCGCTCACCCAGATCGGAGATGTGCGGCAGCTGGACTTCATCCGGGCATTCGACCAGGTGATCGAGGAAACGGCGCGGGACCCGGATGCGGAGGAACTGCTGCCCAAGGCCGTGCGCACCTACTGCGCCGTCATGGCTCATCACCTCGGCTCAATCGAAAGGTTCGAACCCGACGTGGCCCGGAAACTGCGCACCCTGACTTCTGCCGCCATGAAACGCCTGCCCCAGCCCGTCCTCGCGGAAGTGCTGGACTCGATGGACGCCCGGAGGGCGAGCCGGCTGCGACGGCTGCGACGACTGCCCGCTTCGTTCCGGACGGTGGCCGCCTGATGCCCCGCACGACCCGGATCTTCTGCGCGTCGACCCTCTACGGCGCCGCGGCCCTCGCCGCCTCCCTCGACGCCGGACTGTTCGAACCCACCGACCGGCGACTGCTGCTGGTCACGAACAACGCGGAGAACCCGGAGACCACCCCTGCCGTCGACACGATGCCCGGGTTCTCGCGCATCAGGGAACGCTTCGACGACGTGCTCTCCTGGAACGAGACCATCGCGCCGTTCCACCCCGGCGGTTGGAGCCCTCGTACCGACGACGTTCCCATGTGGGAGCGATATGTGCGGCTCCTGTGGGGCCTCGGCGACGACGAGATCCGGCTGGTCGTCGAGCCCGTCCCGGCGAATCCGTCGCTCGCGCTGTGCCAGGTGTTCACCGGTGCCCCCGTCGATGTCTACGCGGGCGGCCTCACGAGCTACGGCCCCACCCGCGACAAGATCGACCCCCTGGTCGGCACGCGCATCGACCGGCTGCTGCACACGGACCTGGTTCCGGGGCTCACTCCGCTGCTGCTGACCGAGTACGGGGTGCCGCCCGAACCGGTGCCGGCCGAGGCGCTTGTGAAGGTGCTGGACGATCTCGCCGGGGACGAGGACCAGCCTGGCCTCTCCGAGGAACCCCCGGCCCTGCTCTTCGGAGAGTGCCTCTCGGCACTCGGTGTGCTCACCGCCGCCGAGGAGGAGGAACTGCATCTGCGTATGGTGCGCGGTGCCGTGGAGCTGGGTCACCGTCACCTCGTCTTCAAGCCGCACCCGGTGGCACCGGCGCGCTGGGACCGGCTGCTGGAGGAGGAGGCCTCGCGGCTCGGGGCCCGCCTCACCTCGCTGGACCGCCTCGTGCCCGCCGAAGTCGCCGTCCGGCGGATGCGGCCCGCGCTCGCCGTCGGCTGCTTCTCCACCGCGCTGCTCACCGCCGCGAGCCTGTACCGGATCCCGGTCGCGCGGGTGGGCACCGACACCCTCCTGGCCCGGCTCGCCCCCTACCAGAACAGCGACCGAGTGCCGCTGACCATCGTGGACGCGCTGTTGCCCGACATCGGCGACCCGTCGGCGGTGGCCGACCGGCACATGCCCTCGGAGGAACGGGTGGCGGAGCTGGCCGGCCTGCTCAAGGCTGTGGGGTTCGCCATGCAACCCAAGATCTACCCCGGGCTGCGGGCGGAGGCCGAGAGTTACCTCTCACAGCACCTCGACTCGCACACCTGGCGCTATTTCAAACGCCGTCGGCTGACCGTGCTGGCGCTCCCGGGTGGCGTACCGGCACGGCTCTCCTTCATTCCGCGCAATGCGACCGTGCGGCGGGTCGCCCGTCGGGCCCGGGGGCTGGCGAAGCGCTGACCGGCGCCCGACACGGCCCGCGCCGGATGTCGAACACCTGCCCCAGTATTCACCCACACGCCACCTGTGCGCCCGCTCGGCGTCGCCACTGAATCCTCTGCCATCCGCCGGAGGTTCCCAGTGTCCCGTCCGCCGACTTCGGGAACGCCTCCCCGTCGAGAAAGGCCTCAGATGAAAGCGGCCGACCAGGCCCTGGCTCCGAGGAGCCCCGCGCCGGCACCCACCCCGCAGGTACGGGCCGTGGAAAGGATCCCCGGTTCCCCGTCTCGCCGGCCCGGGGGAGACCGCCTGCGCGCGCTGGACGGCCTGCGGCTGCTGGCCGCGCTGATGGTCTGCCTGTACCACTTCGCGGGGAAGGACGGCGAGGTCGCCGCCTCCTGGAACCAGTCCCCGGGGCAGATGTTCCCGACCCTGTCGCAGGCTGCCGTCTACGGCTGTCTGGGTGTGCAGTTCTTCTTCGTCATCAGCGGCTTCGTCATCTGCATGAGCAGCTGGGGCCGGAGCCTGGGTGACTTCTTCCGGTCCCGCGTGGCGCGCCTCTACCCCGCCTACTGGGCGGCCCTGCTGATCGTGGGCGCCGCGTCCCTCGCCCTGCCCGTGGTCTTCGCGCCGCTGAGGTCGGACGAGTTCCTGATGAACCTCACCATGCTGCAGCAGCCCATGGGGGTGCCGCGTGTGCTGGGCGTGTGCTGGACACTCTGGGTCGAGATGCGCTTCTACGTGCTGTTCGCCCTGTTCGTGATCTGGAAGGGCGTCACCTACCGGCGGGTGGTGATCTTCTGCATCCTGTGGTCACTGGCCGGGGTCCTCGCCCGGGTCGCCGACACTCCGCTGACCGACGAGCTGGTGATGCGTGACCACGCCCCGTTCTTCATCGGCGGGCTGGCGCTGTACCTGATCCACCGGTTCGGCAGCGATCTGCTGCTGTGGGGGATCGTGGGCATGTCCTTCCTGATGGGGCAGCGCTACTCCGTCACAGCGCTGTGGCATCCCGGCATGAGCGGTGACTTCCACCGCAATCCGTACGTCATCCAGGGGATCGTCCTCCTCTCCTTCGCCGCTGTCGCCGCGGTGGCGCTGGGCTGGACCCGCTGGGCGAACTGGCGCTGGCTCACGGTGGCGGGAGCGTTGACCTACCCCTTCTACCTGATCCACGAGCATCTCGGCTGGTTCGCCATCCGGGTACTGCACCGGGGCTTCGGAGTGGGCCCCTACGAGACGCTCGTCCTGTCCCTGGCCTGTCTGCTGGTCCTGGCCTGGTTGATGCACCGTTTCGTGGAGAAGCCCTTCGGCCCGCGGCTGAAGCGGACGATGACCGTGCAGGCGGCCCGCCTGGGGTCCCGCACCACGCAGTGAGTTCCTTCCGGGCTTCTCCGGTGCCGCTGCGCCGGAGAAGCCCGACCGGCCGCCGTGTCAGGACTGCGCGGCGCGGATGCGCCGCACCACGCGCCGTACGGTGGGGTTGCGGCGCAGTGCTTCCGCACGCACCGGACTGCCTCCGGGCAGACCCAGGCTGGTCAGCCGGCGCTTCTTGAAGTACTGCGGGTACTCGGCGAGATGGGCGGTGAGCCAGGCGGCCGTCTCGTCGCGCAGGTCGTGGTACTTGCGCGCCTGCATGCAGTAGCCCACGGCCCGCACCAAGGGGGCGAGCCGCTCCGCGAGTCCGGCCAGTTCAAGGGGTTCACCCACCTGCGCGTGCTCGGCGTCGGGCAGAGCCGCGTCGATGACGGTGAGGGGAACGCGGTTGCTGTTCTCGTACGGAGCTATGCGTTCGAGCAGCAGCTCGGTGCCGACGCGGGCCACGGGAATGCCGTAGAGCGCCGCGGCGGTCATCAGGGCCGTCGAGAAACAGCCGATGACGAGCTTCGGCCGCAGACGGGAGAACACGGTCTCGGCGAGGACGGGCTCGCTGAGGACGGACAGTCGCACACCGAGTTCGTCCGCCGCCGTCTCCAGGGACCGGTTGTAGACGGCGGGCGCACTGGGGTGGGGCTTGAACAGGACGGACCGGTGCCCGGCGCGGGCCGCGGCGCGCAGCATGCGCAGGTGCAGCTGCTCCTCCTCGTCCTGGGTGATGAGGTCGATGGCCGACAGGTACTGGCCGAGGAGAACGGCCGTGGGCGGGTCCTCGGCGGGCAGGCGTTCGGCGAGGATCCCGGCTCCCTCCTCGCCCAGTTCGTCGAGGACACCGGTGATCGCCTCGTTGGGGATGGCCTCGGGCTCGACTCCGTACTCGGAAAGGAGCATGGGGCGCAGCCCGGGCACCAGGTCGAGGTGCAGCACCCGCACGATGCGGCTGCTCATGGGCCGGGGGATGCGGTTGCGGGTGGGCCCGTAGCTCATCAGGCCGTCGGCGTAGACGTGGATGGGGCTGTCGGCGAAGATGTCGGCGACGGCCCGGGAGGGGTTGGCCTGGATCGACTCGCAGGCGATCTCCACCGGCTCGTCGCCGAGGTCCCACGCCAGGCGTATGGCCTTCTCCCACAGCCGCGTGTCCTGGGCGCGCGGCGACCACCCGGCGGGGTGGTGGGGACTGATGAACTCGTTCCACGAGTGCACCTGGTCGAATTCGGGGCGCAGCTTCTCGAAGCCGGCCATCCGGTCCAGCGGTGTGCCGACCTCGGGCACGGCGGCGGTGTTGCTGACGACCAGGATGCGGCGGTGGGCGGCGCGCGGGCCGAAATGACCGGCGCGGATGGCGGCGGTGACGGTCGCGGCCGCGTACTGCGTGGCCGAGAAGAACATCTGGATCATGCCGCTACGCCTTTCATCCCGCCGCGTATGCGCCGCAGCGTGTGCACACGTTCTTCGCCCATGCCGACGAGGGCTTCACCGAGCTCCTGCTCGGTCATCCGGCCCAAGGCCTCGGCGGCCATCTGTCGCAGTTTGGCGTGGACGCTGCGCTCGAACCTGTGCCGGTCGAGCACCTGGTGGGCGATGACGACGCAGTAGTTGCGCAGCGCCTTCTTCCGCAGCCGGTCCGCCTCGGGGTCGCTCTCGAGTTCGGCGAGGACGAGGTCGAAGGAGCGGAAGAAGTCGAGCTGGCGCAGGTCACCGATCTGGGTGAGGGAGGTCGTCAGACCGCGTCGGTAGAAGACGCCGTGCAGACTGGCGACGGCATAGGACTCCGCCCGGCGGTGGAGCTCCCAGATCCAGGGCCTGTCCTCGGCGGTCCGCAGCCCGTCGTGGAAACGCAGCATGCCCTGGTCCAGAAGGCGACGGTGATAGATGCCGGCCCAGGCGTAGGGGTAGTCGACCATGGTGGTGTCGTCGACCGGGAGGATCGAACTCCTCGGGTCGATCGGTGTGTTCCTTCGTCCCTCGGGCGCACGGTGGACATTGCGCTGGAGGCCCGTCACCTGCACATGGTCGGTCCGCACGAAGTCGACGTCGAACCGTTCGATCGACTCCACGAGCCGCGCCAGATAGCCGGGGGCCAGCCAGTCGTCGCCGTCCAGGAAGGTGAGATACCTGCCCTCGGCCGCATCGATCCCGGTGTTGCGCGCGGTGGCCAGGCCGCCGTTGTGCTCGTGCCGGATCACCCTGCTGTGCTCCAGCCGCTCGGTCAGGGCCAGGAGCGCCTCGTAGGTCCTGTCCTTGGTCGACCGGTCCTCAACGAATATGAATTCGAAGTCGTCCCGGACGTTGTTGCCGAGACTGGCCACGGTTTCCGAGACATAGGCCTCGATATTGAAGCAGGGAACGATCACGGAAAGTGTCGGGGGACGTCGAGTCACGCGGGCACCTAAGTTCTCTCAAGGGCTATCCCTCCTACTCTAGGAGCCACCAGACGTCGAAGCCGGAACACGTCGGGACCATGAGGTGAACGCGAGGTGACGTCACGACGCCGCCCGCCCGACGTCTTTTGCGGCGAGGCCGGCGCGCCTCCCCGCCCAGGGGCCGCGCTCAGTACCAGTACTGCTCGGCGCCACCGCCGCAGCCGCAGAAGATGTCGGCGGCCGCCGCGGATGCGGAACCCGCGTCCATCAGGAGAGCCGCGACTGCCGTCGCACCGGTGACCACCGCGGTCCAGGACTTCTCGCGCACGTGATCCGCGCCCGCCCATTCGGACTTCGACAGGCGAACGGGCCCGCACACGGAAACGAACGGAGTCGAACCTTCCGGTCGCCGGTAGCCCGTTCGAGTACCCCTTCTCCCGAGCTCACAGGGAAGCCGGACCGGAATGAACAAATCCGCAAGACGGTGAGTGACGGCGGAAAGCGACCGCTTGCCCGGACGCCGCCGATGGTCTCCGCCGACAGCCGGGCACCGCCCCGGCAAGGACCGGGAAGGAGAGGACCGGCAGCACTCCGGGCCCGTGGAACCCGGCGCATCCGCGGCATCACGTGACGGCCCGCCCCGAACGGCCCGAGGACAGGACGAGCGAACTGCCGAGCACGTCAGCTGCCGAACCCCGCTGACGAGTCGAGGCTAACCTGTGCCCCGTCCATCGCATCCACGTTCCTCGCACCCACGTTCGCCTCCGCAACGGATTGAGGTCCTTGGTCAATGAACAGCCTTGTCATGCTTCGCAGTCCGGCTTTCCGGCGTCTGCTGCGTCCGGTGGCCGACCTCATCGACCAGCGCATCGAGCGGCAGGTCCGCTCGGCGGTCCGGCGCAGGACCGAACCGGCGGCGCAGAGCGGCCCGGACATCGAGCAGCTGGTGCGCGACGTCGAGCTGCTCAGGCGCCGCCAGCTCACCTTCGAGCTGCTTCTCGGTCCTCACGGGCGCCGCAACTCCCGCATGGTCTCCGAGGCCCCGCTGGAACGTCTGCACGCCGAGGTCGCGGCCCTGTCGGGCGACCGTGACGCGGCGGTGCGCAACGTCGCCGCCGCCTTCCGGCTGCTCGTCGCGCTGGAGTCGCTGGGCGTGGGCCGGATCGCGGGCGGCACCATGAACATCTGCGGCAAACTCGGCACGATCCCCCTGCTCGACCCGCCGAACGACGAGATCCTGGAAATCGGCACGCTCTACGGCATGTTCTCCGCCGGGCTCCTGCGGATGATGGAGCGCGACGGGCGCAGCCCGAGCCTGACCATCGTCGATCCCTTCGCCGGCGTGCAGCTCCAGCCCGGTACCAGCCCGCCCCCGGACCCCACCGGGGCACCGGTCGACGAGCACGCCGTACGCACCAACCTCGGCCTGGCCGGCCCGGCGGGAGCGGCGGCACGGATCCAGCAGGGGTTCTCCGAGGACCCCGAGACCCGGGCGGCCGTCTCGGACCGCCGTTACGGCGTGATCGTCGTGGACGGTGACCACTCGGCCAAGGGCGTCGCCCAGGACCTTCAGTGGGCCGAGGAAATCGCCGCGCCCGGCGCGATCGTCGTCCTGGACGACTACGGCGACCCGCACTGGCCCGGCATCAAGGACGCCCTGGACGACCATCTGAAGGGCGGGACCCGTTTCACTTACCTGGGCAGGGCGGCCCACTCGGCGTACCTGCGGGCGTCCTGAGCACCGACGCCTGCACGGCCCGCAGGGGGCGGTCCGGGAACCGCCCCCTCGGGGATCCCTGAGCGGCGCCCGGGTGTTCTCCCCGCCCAGGGACCGCGATCAGTACCCGTACCGCTCGGTGAGGTCAGCTCAGGGGCAGCGGGGCAGGATCCGCCGGGGCGAGGCCCGTGACACGGAAGTTGTCGGCGTGCTCCAGCGTGAAGCGCTCCCAACCCCCGGCGACGGTGTCCGAGCGGGCCCGCAACTGACCCGCGTCGTCGCCGGTGTGGTTGGCCTCGGTCACGACGTACTTGCCGTTCGCCCGTGACTGCAGGGCGTACTTCCGGTCTCCCTGGGGCACCAGCGCGTACAGCTCCCACCCGCCGGTGACGGACTCGCTGCGGGCACGCAGCATTCCCTCGTGGTCGCCGGTCCGGTTGAGCTCGGTGGCGACGAAGAGACGGCTGGCCTCGGACCGGAGCGCCACGGTCGCCCCGTTGTCACGGGTGTGGAATGTGAACTGTTCCCAGCCCGCCACCGTGTCGCTGCGCGCCCGCAGCCGGCCCTCGTTCTCGCCGGTGGCGGTGACCGCGGCGGACACGTACTTGCCGTTCGCCTGTGCCTTCAGCGTCCAGCGGGCGACCCGGGCACCGATCCAGTCCGTGATGTCGTCCAGCCTGGTCTCCACCGCGCCGAGGCGGGTCTCCTCGGAACCGAAACATCCGCCCTGCCAGGAACGGCTGCTGACAGCGACGAGTTCGTCCCCTTCGCTGCCGGAGCGGATCGCCGGGCCGCCCGCGTCTCCCTTGCAGACCGCGGCGCCGTCCAGGCCCTCGATGTCCAGCTCCGTGTCACGGGTGCCGGTGACACCGAAGGTGCCGACGTGCAGGCGGGTGGGCGCCCACTCGTCCTCGGTGCGGCCGTATCCGGCGACGGACAACGGCTCTCCCCCGGCGGGGGCCACGGCACCGAGCGGCACGGGAGTGATGGTCCGCACCGGCGAGGACAGCCGTGCCAGCACAAGATCCCGATCGGCGCGCGGGACCAGTTCCACGATGTCCCGGACCTCACCGCCCGTCGTCGTCATGTCGGTGCGCCCGATGGTGACTTCGGCGGGGACCGGAGGCGCCCCAGCGGCGACCGAGGTGTACTGGGCGGGGTCGTCGGCGAAGCAACTGGCCGCCGTGACGATCCACCGCTCCTCGATGAGGGCCCCGGAGCAGGCGCGATCCTTGTCCCCCATCTCGATTCTCGCGACGTAGGGCTTCTCCCCGTCGTCGGCCGAGTCGCCCACCGTCGCCTGTGCCGGACCCGCAACGAGCGTTCCCGCCACGGCCAGCGCGCCGGCGAACCACGCTCCACATCTCGTTCTCCTGCTCACGTCTCTGCTCCTGTCACAACTCGTCGACCGTCTTCTCACGTGATGGCCGGTTTCTTTCTGGACGCTCGGATCAAAGTTCCGTTCACGCGCGGCGCACCCCGGGTGCGTGGCCGTACGGAAGCCGGCACCGAGGACGAACCCGCGGGCCCCGGGGAGGCCGCCGCTGCCCCGGGACCCGTGCAGCCGACGGGTCAGCGCATCGTCATGCCGAAGGCCTTGCCGGTCAGAGGCAGTCCGCCCTGTCCCGGCCGATGGGTGGTCACGGTGCCGCCCGTACCGCCCATGACGTCCGGCCACGGCAGGGCGTGGACGGCTCCGCGTTCGGCGGGGCCGTGCGGCATGCCGATCCACAGGTGCGTGCCGGTGCCGTTCAGATAGGCACCCACACGCTGCGACGGTCCCGGAGTCCCCGGCAGGCCCCGGGCGTTGCCGGCCTCGATCCAGTGGTCGGAGTCGCCGGGCGCACCCAGGAGCGAGAAGGCCTGCACCATGCCCGCGTCCGCGGCCGTGGTGATGTCCTTTCCGGGCACACCGACCGCCAGCAGCATCGTCGCCGCGGTGCCCGGCGTGTCCGGCGAGGTGTTCACGGCGACCACCTCGGTGCCGAAACCGTCACCGGCCGCAGAGGCGCCGTTGACGCCCTCTGTTCCCTGGTGGACGGTTGCCAGCTGCGTCACGGCACCCGTCGCGGCCACCCTGAGCGTGGTCACCTGTCCGGCGCCCTGGAAGGAGTCCGTGCCCACCCAGAGGGTCTCACCGGGCGTGCCGACGGCGAGGATCGAGTCGGTCGCGGCGGCGGCACCGGACGGACGGTACGCGGTCATCGACAGCGAGGCACCGAACAGGTCCCCGGCTTCGGCAGCATCGCTGATTCCGTCGGTCTCCTGGTCGATCGTGGCTATGGGGGCGGGAATGCCGTCCGCACTCAACTCGTGCTTCAGGACATGCACCGCACCGGCGTCCGCGGATTCACCGGGCGCGCCGATGGCGAGGTGGTTCGGGGAACCTGTGACGGAGGCGCCGAACCGGTCCCCGTCCTCGATGACGCCCGTCACACCGGGATCGTCCTGGTGGACCGATACGCTGGTCGTGCCCCGGAGGTAGTACGCCAGGCCCGCGTTCACATGGCCCTTGAGGTTCTTGCCGGGCACCCCTATCAACAGATACGGCTCGCCGGAAGCGGTCCGGCCGGCGGCCAGGGCAGCGCCCATCAGGTCGTCCTTCTCGGACGCCCGCTCCTTGATCTCTCCGGTGCCCGTGCCCTGCTGGAGGTTGAACGAGGCCTTGCCGAGGCCCAGCCCGTCCCGGGAGCCGTAGAGCACGGTCACCAGGCCGCCGTCCACCACGTCACCGATGTCCTCCGTGGGTGCGCCCACGGCCAGGTCGGTGCAGCCGTCCTCGTCGTGGTCGAACACGGCCAGTGTCCTGCCGAAGGAATCACCGGCCTCGGCACCTCCGGTCACCAGGTCGAGGTCCTGGTGAATCGCTGTGGACCCGCGTCCGCCGCCGTAGACGATGCGTACCAGGCCGGCGTTGGACCGGCTGTTCACCGACGCCGTCGGGTCGCCGACCGCGACGTCCTCCGTGCCGTCGCAGTCGAAGTCGGTCACCCGGGTCGCACCGACCTTGCCGGCCACCCAGTCCTTCAGGTCGTCGACGCGGGTGGCGACGCCGCCCGTCCGGACCTCGGCGGTATCGGTCCCGAAGCATCCGCCCTGCCAGGAACGGCTGTTGACGGCCACGAGCGCGGCCTGACCGTTCGTCGTGCGCACCACCGGGCCTCCGGCGTCACCCGCGCAGATCGCAGCGCCGTCCTGACCTGTGACCGCGGCGGTGGTGGCATCGAAGGAGTCCATCGAGAACGCGCCCGTGTGCAGCTTCAGCGGGGCCCACTCGTCCTTCGTCCGGCCGTAACCCGCGGCCGCCAGTTGCTCGCCGGCGGTGGGTGCGGCCGCGGACACGGACACGGGGACGGCTGCCGTGACCGGCCGGGAGAGACGGGCCAGAACCAGGTCGCGATCGGCGCGCGGCACCAGCTCCACGACCTGGCGCACCTGGCCTGCGGTGGTCGTCGGATCCGTGCGGCCGACCGTCGCCGTCGTCTTGAGCTTCGGGGCGCCGGCGGGCACGGTGAGGTCGGCCGCCGGGTTGTCGGCGAAGCAGCTTGCTGCCGTGAGCAGCCATTCCGCATGGACGAGGGTGCCGGAGCAGGCGCGTGTGCCGTCGCCCATGTCCAGACGTGCCGCATAGCCGTAGCCGGCGTCGGAGGCGGCAGTGCCGGTGACGGCATGGGTGGGGCCGGCGCCCAGGACGAGGGGCGCCACGACTAAGACCGCGGCCAGCCCGGCGGATCGTGAGACTCTGCTGCGATCAGTGATCATTTGCCCTCCGAGGCATGTCGACAATACGGCCGGATCCGGGCGACGCGAGGCCGATGCCGCCCTCGCGGGCCCCGTCGACCACCTTGTCGACCTGCTCGGCATCGGAAGTCACCACGCCAGTGGACATACGCCCGTCCCCGGCATGTTCAGTGGAAGCGGCCGGCAGGCGATTCAATACGGGCGCGAAGGCCGCGGCGGAAAACCGCCGGGCAAGAGAAGCAAAGGGAAACCCCCTCCCGTCAACGCTTCGCCATGCGTCGGGAGGAGGCGTGGGAGGCAATGAGGAATGGGAATTGCCCGCCAGGACAATGACAGTCGCCCACCCCTGCCGTCAACCATCGAAATATCCGTACAGAAATGTCTCCCTCAAACTTTCAGGGCTCCCGAAACCCCGCCATCCATGCCATGGAATCCCAGCCGCCTCAAGATTGTCCAGCGCACAAATTGACCCAAATCCCCCCTCGATCCACCCGGCCGTCACACGCACCTCCCATTACAAGAACAAGAAACATCAATGGCATGTACTGAAAGTGAACGAGGCGACCGGAGCAGGGAGGCGCGCCAGGGCGGCAACCCGGGGGAATTTATGCGGCATTCCGCAGCCGGAGCCCTTGGGGGCAGCCGGGGTGCCGGCCGACGGACGCCGCCGCAGGCACCGAGGGCGGATCCATCCAGAGCTGAACCCCAGCTCCAGCGGCTGAAGTTGCCACGCCGCGCAGCCACAGGAACCGCACGGGCACCCGGCGCCGCAACCGGGCCCGGGACGGGGTTCAGCCCCGACGGCCCTCCCCGTGCACAGTTTTTTGCCATGTCGTTACAGAATTCGACACAACCTTCATCCGTATTCGCGCACCCCGTTGTACGCAATGGGCATTTTAAGGTGAATGACGGATTCGTTCGGGTAGACAGACAAGAACCGAACGTTTTAGATCTGACGGAACGGTAAAACTTGTAAAGGCTCCCGATCCCGCCGCCACCCCCACCTGTGGGGACACCGCCGCGTTCACACCCGAAGGCCGCCTGTTCGCGCTCCTGAGTCATTCAATTTTCGCGAGCCGAACCCGGAAGGCATAGATTCACCCCCGCTCGGGGAATCCAGTATTTCTGTCGCCCGCTCCGGCGTACGCGCCTCGGACGCAGGGATGCACAACCATGCGAGGAAGAAGATGAGAAAGCGTATTTCACGGACATTACTGTCGTGCGCGTTGGCCGGGGCAGCCGCTCTGGCGCTGGGCGTGGGACTCTCCGACACCGGTTCGAGCGCAGAACGGACACCGCCGATGGCCGCGGTGGCGGAGGGGGCCCCGGGCTACGCCGTCGAGGACTTCGCGTACCCCCAGGCCGACAAGATCCTCGAGGAGCGGGGCATCCTGCTCAAACGGGGGGACGGGCACATCGTGCTCGTCGACTGCAGCGGTCAGGAAGGGCTGTTGAAGATCTACACCCGCAACAACGGCATCGTCTGTTTCCGGACCACGGGGGACAGCGGCTACCTGAGCCTGGAACTGCCGGCCGTCTACGGCGTGCAGTCCAACGCGTACCGGACCGACCTCCACACCACCGTCGAGGACGAGGAGCACCAGTACGAGGTGGACCCCAACTCCTTCACCCCCGTGGGTGAGGCCACCGATCCGGACGGCCGTCGGCACGTTCTCGTCGAGATCATCACGGCCAAATAGGCACCCGACCGCTCCCGTTCGGGGCCTTGGCTCCGGACGCGCAGAGCCAGGTCGCCGCTTGCCCCGGTTCGGCGAGCGGGCCTCCGTGACCCGCACCGGCCCCGAGGCGGCCGATCCCGTCACCGGTACGCGGCCTGTCGTCCGTGCACCCGGCAGCATCAGTGCCTACGGCGGCGTCCGCAGCGCCTCCCGGAGCCGACGCCGCCGTCCCCCGGCCCGGAGGACAGGGCCGACGGCTCGGTCGTCCCGCCGCTGACAGGACGTGCGGCACCGCTGTCAGGCAGCCGCACGGGCACTCCCACGCCCTCTTCCCACCCCCGGCGTCCGAGGTGTTCCCCGGACGCCGGGGCTGAAGCACCACGCCGCCGTACGCATCGATTCCCTCGTCGTCCGAAGCGAAAGGACCCAAGGCCGTGCCACCGACTCTGTGGAGCAGACGCCGCCTCCTCACCACCCTGTCCGCGCTGGCCGCCGCGCCTGCGCTGCCCGGTGCCCTGGCCCTCGCCTCCGCTCCCGCGTACGCGGCGGGCGCGGCCGAACTCCCGGACCGCTTACCGGACACCGACCGGGGACACGCCGTGTGGGCCTACCGGACCGGTGGCCGTGCCGTCCGCGAGGCCGCCGCCGCGGCACTGGCCGGCACCGACGCCCGGATCACTGCGTTCCTGACCGGCGAACTGCCCGTGGCCCGGGCCGACGACAACCGTTTCGCCGTCTTCCAGAGCCTCGCCTGGGCCGGGCAGTCCGTACAGGAGGGCGCGCAGCAGGCCCTGACCGGGGGTGACGAGGCGGTCGCCGCCTACCTCAAGGACGGCTACCGGGCGCCGCTCCTGACCGACCTGCGGGTCGAGGTCTTCCGGGTCATGAACAACGGCGGGCCGGGGGTGCGGCGGGAGGCCGCCGCGGCTTTGGAGAAGGACACCCGGGAAGCGCTGCAGACCTTCCTCGACACGACCCGGTTCACCGCGCAGGACGAGGACGAACAGGTCGAGGTCTTCACCCTTCTGGCCAAGGCGTCCCCGGAGGTGAAGAAGTACGCCGAACGGGCCCTCGAGGACGGCTCGCCGAAGGCCGTCCACTGGTTCCTCACCACCGGCCAGCACATCGCTCGTGCCCGGGACGAGGAAACCGCCACCATCGACCAGCTCGTGGCGATCGTCGAACGGGAGGGCAAGCGGGCCAAGTCCAAGACGGACAAGGCCGTCACCGCGTCCAACCAGGCCGAGGAGGCCGCGGCCAGGGCGAAGGAAGCGGCGCTCACGGCGGCCGCCGAGGCGAAGGCCGCGCAGAACGACGTCCGCAAGTCGGCGAAGGCCGCGGACAAGGCGGCCGACGCCGCACGTGGCGCGGCCGGTGCGGCGCAGACCGCGATCAGCGCCTCCCGGGCCGCGCAGGCTGCCTCGCAGCGGGCGGCGTGGGCGGCCCAGGCCGCCGCGGCCGCGGCGGCACAGGCCGGCCGGGCGGCTTCACGTGCCTACAACGCCGCCATCGCCGCCTCGGGTGACGCCTCGAAGGCCTCCGCTGCACGCACGGCGGCCGAGGGCGCCCGTGACGCGGCCGCCAAGGCGCGCACCGCGGCGGCGGCGGCACGCCAGGCCTCCGTTGCCTCCGAGCAGGCCGCCTCCGCCGGTTCCGCGGCCGCCTCCGCTGCGAACAACGCCGCCGCCGCGGCCACCGCGTCCGCCGAGGCGGCCGACGCCGCCGGCGCCGCCACGGACCAGGCCCGCCGGGCGCGTGCCGCCGCCGAGGACGCCAGGGCGCAGGCGGCCCGTGCCACCAGCGCCGCATCCCTGTCCCAGCGCCTGGCCCGCCGGGCCGCAACGGCCGCGGCCGAGGCGCACCGGGCGGCGAATTCCGCGGCCGACCACGCCGACAAGGCAGCCGCCGCGGCCGAGGAAGCCGCCGAACACGCCGGGGAGGCCGTCGAGTACGCCAAGCGGTCCAAGGCGTACGCCGAGGCCGCGGTGGAGGCGGCCACGACCGCCGCCGACGCGGTCAAGGAAGCGCAGGAGGTGGAGACCGCGGCCCGTGAGGCGGAGGCCGATCGCATCCTGCAGGACACCGAGATCGGCATCATCGCGGCCCGGCTCAAGGCCGCCGAGGAGCAGGAGGCCCTGGAGCGGATCACCGAGCAGCGTTCCCAGAGCGACCAGCTGACCCAGGAGATCACCGGCCTCGTCGAGCAGGCGGAGAGCGCGTTCGCCGCCGGGGACGAGGCGGCGGCGGTGGGCTTCGGCCGCAGGGCCGCGGTCAAGCTCCTCGACAGCCACGGCACCTGGACGCGTGAGGCGGCCGAGTTCGCCCTGGCCGGCGGCGACTACGAAATCCTCAACTGGATCGACGCCGACCGCATCGGGGCACAGCAGCAGGACGACCGCGAGACCGTGCTGGCCGTCGCCGGGGTGGCTGCTCCGGATGTCGCGGAAGCCGCTCGGCAGGCCGTGGAGAGCGACGACGCGAACGCGCCGCGCACCTTCCTCGAGCACGGGGTGACGCAGGCGGCCGCCACCGAGAACCGCGTCACCATCTTCAAGATCCTCGGGCAGGAGCCCGGTCCCGCGGTCAAGGAGAAGGCGGAGGCCGCCCTCGCCGACAACAGCGCCGAAGCACTGTTCCGCTTCCTGAGCACGGAGTACGCCGAGGCGACCAAGGAAGACGACAGCGTCGAGATCTTCAGGATCCTCAACGAGGGCGGGGCCTACCTCCAGTCGGCCGCGAAGGTGGTGCTGGAGGGGTCCGCCCTGATGCGGCGGTCGTTCCTCGCACACGACCGGTACAACATCGCCCGCCTCGACCATGACACCGAGGCCCACGTCGCCGCGATACGGGCCGCCATCGCACACGCCGCCCACACCGCGCAGAAGGCCCTGGAGGACGCCGCACGTGCTTCCAAGGCGGCGGCGGAGGCGCGGAACGCGGCCGAAGAGGCCTCCGACTGGGCGGCCAGGGCCCAGGACTACGCCGCCGACGCCACCCGCGCGGCCACGGAGGCCCGTGACAACGCCACGGCGGCCGACGCCTCCGCCGCCAAGGCCGCCGCCTCGGCACAGCAGGCCACAAAAGCGGCGTCCGTGGCACGCTCCGCGTCCCGCGCGGCCAACTACTCCGCGAACCAGGCCTACGCCTCGGCGACCCGGGCCCAGGCCTCGGCCGTCTCGGCGGCCCGGTCCGCGGCACAGGCACGCGCCGCGGCGACCCAGGCCGGCCAGGACGCGCGGGCCGCGGCGACGGCGGCCAGCGAGGCGCACCGCACAGCACAGCGCAAGCGGCAGCAGGAGATCGCCGCCGCGGCCGCCGAAGCGGCACGCAAGGCCAGGGAGAACAGGGAGAACGGCACCAACCCGGCCGACACCCCCGACAGCGACAGCAACAACGCCGACAAGGAAGCCGAGTTCCTCGGCATCAGCGCGGACGACTGGGCCACCTGGTCCGGCCGTGTCAGCACCGTGGCCGGGACGATTTCCGCGGTCGCCGGCGGCGCGGCGATCATCGCCGCCCTCATCCCCGGTGGCCAGCCCGTCGCCGCGGTCCTCGGCGGGGTCTCCCTCATCGCGGGAGGCGTGTCCCTGGTGGCCGGCGGCATCAACGTCATCGCGACAGGGTTCTCCGCCGGCTGGTGGGGCACCGACTTCAACAAGTCCCTGGGTACGTTCGCCCTGAGCGCCATGTTCTTCGGCAAGGGACGCGCCGTCAGCTGGGCCTCCAAGAAGGTGCCGGGCCTCTCCGGAATCGCGGACGAGGTGGGCACCAAGCTGTCCGGATTCCTGGAGGACACCACCACGGCAGCCATCGGATGGCTGAACTGGAGCTGAACGGACAGCAGTTCCGGACACAGCTGAAAGACATGGGTGGGTGACACGGCGTGTGCGTGTCACCCGCCCCCGTGCCAAGTGACGAAGAAATGGCGAAAGAGCAGTGGTCGCACAGAACTTGACAGTGGGGCAGTGGTGGATCGTCGCGCTCGTGGTTTCGGCTCTCTTCCCGGCCGCGTTCTACTACTGCCTCAGGAACAGGAAAGGCGCGTTGCTCTCCCTGATGGCACCCGCGCTCGGAGTCTTGTCCGTCCTCGGCCACAATGAGCTGCGGGACCACGGAGCGGTGGAGGCCCTGGTCATGTACTCCGTCTCCGTGCTCTCCGTGTCCCTCCTGGTCGCCGCTTTGAGACCGGAGGTGGTGAAGCAGGCGGCGACGGCCCGGACGGGTAAGAAGTACGAAGCCCCGAAGTGGAGGATCAACCTCTACGCGGTACTGACGCTGACGCTCGCGCTCGGCCTGATGGTCCTGCTGCTGGCGTAGCGCGGGGACGGTATCGGGGCACCGGGGAGTCCGTCCGGCGCGTGGGCCGGCCGTCCTCGGAGGGTGAGGAAACCTCCGCCGCCGGAGTCACGCCGCCAGTGACAGCTTTGCCGCGAAGCCCAGGAACAGGGCGCCCGCTGCCGAAGTGGCGCCCGCCGACAGGGCCCGGCGGCGGCGGAAGGCGGCGGCGAGCCGGGTGCCGCCGAATATGAGGGCGCTCAGATAGAGGACGCTGGCGATCTGGGCGAGGATGCCGAGGACGACGAAGGAGAGCGCCGGGTAGGCGTAGGCCGGGTCGACGAACTGCACGAAGAAGGAGACGAAGAACAGGATCGCCTTCGGGTTGAGCAGGCTGATGACCAGCGCCCTGCGGTACGGCCGTTCCACGGGGGCCGCGTCGGCCGGAACCACCCCGGGGGCGTTCTCAGGGGCGCTCTGTTCCCGCCGGGTCCGCCACATGCCCCAGGCCGCGCGCAGCATGCCGACCGCGAGCCATGTCAGATAGCCGGCGCCCGCGTACTTCACGATGCCGAACAGCACGGCGTTCGCCTGGAGCAGCGAGGCGACGCCCGCCGCGGACAGGGTCATCAGCACGGCGTCCCCGCACCACACCCCGGCCGCCGCCTTGTATCCGACCCGCACCCCGCGCCGCGCGGCGACGGACAGCACGTACAGCGAGTTGGGACCGGGCAGCAGCACGATGAGGATCAGGCCGGCCAGGTAGGTGGGGAGGTCGATGACGCCGAACATGGAGGAGAGTGTCGCACGGGGGTGCGACACTCCGCGCCGGTGTTTCAGCCGTCGAGAAGCGTGTCCACGGGGAGCTCTACGCGCACACCGACCGATCCCGGCAGGGCCACGTCCTGCCCCCGCTTGAAGCGCTGGGGGTCGGGGTACTTGCCGTCGGCCGGTTCCGTGTGGAGCAGGACCTCGTCGTGCTTGCGGTCCACGACCAGGTGGGCCGGGATGCCTGCCTGGGCATAGCACTCGACCTTGGGGCCGAGGTCGTCGGACCAGTTGGACGACGTGATCTCGACGACCAGACGGAAGACGTTCGGCGCGTAATAGTTCTTGGTGACGTGGGCGTCGCGGAAGTCGTCGTCGACGACGGACAGGTCGGGGATCGCGAAGTCCGCCGGCAAGGTGGGCAGCCACAGACCGACACCTCGGATCCATTCGGCCCCGCTGCCCGCGATACCCGCACGCTCGAGTGCCCTGCAGAATTTCGTCAACGCCAACCCGTGCGAGCCGTCCGGAGGCGGTGTCACAGTGAGCCTCCCCTGGAGAATCTCCACGCGGTGGCCAGGCAGTGCACGGGCGAGCTGGTCGGCAGCCTCACCCAGGGTCAGCTCCTGCCGCAGTACGGCCATGGCGTCCTCCTTTCGGGGCCCACTCTCCACGAGAGTGACCGGGGACGGACGGCTTCCGCCCGCGGTCACTCGTGCGAGGTAACCGACCTGCTCAGAAGGCGTCGCTGGGCACGTAGGTCCCCCAGACCTCGCGCAGTGCGTTGCAGACCTCGCCGACCGTGGCGCGGGCACGCAGGGCGTCCTTCATGGGGTAGAGGACGTTGTCCTCGCCCTCGGCGGCCTTCTTCAGGGCGGCCAGGGCGTTGTCCACGGCCTGTTGGTCGCGTTCCGCGCGGAGTGTGGCGAGGCGTTCGGCCTGCTGGGCCTCGATGGCCGGATCGACGCGCAGCGGCTCGTAGGGTTCCTCGGCGTCGAGCTGGTAGCGGTTGACGCCGACCACGACGCGTTCGCCGGAGTCGGTCTCCTGGGCGATGCGGTAGGCGGAGCGTTCGATCTCGCTCTTCTGGAAGCCGTGTTCGATGGCGCTGACCGCGCCGCCGAGGTCCTCGACCTTCTCCATCAGTTCCAGTGCCGCGGCCTCCACCTCGTCGGTCATCTTCTCGACGACGTAGGAGCCGGCGAACGGGTCGACGGTCGCGGTCACGTCCGTCTCGTAGGCGAGGACCTGCTGGGTGCGCAGGGCCAGGCGGGCGCTCTTGTCGGTGGGCAGCGCGATGGCCTCGTCGAAGGAGTTGGTGTGCAGCGACTGCGTGCCGCCCAGGACGGCGGCCAGGCCCTGGACGGCGACGCGGACCAGGTTGACCTCGGGCTGCTGGGCGGTCAGCTGCACGCCGGCCGTCTGTGTGTGGAAGCGCAGCATCAGCGACTTGGGGTTCCTCGCCCCGAACTCCTCCCTCATCACCCGGGCCCAGATCCGGCGGGCCGCGCGGAACTTGGCGACCTCCTCCAGGATCGTCGTGCGGGCCACGAAGAAGAACGACAGGCGGGGGGCGAAGTCGTCGACGTCCATGCCGGCCGCGACCGCGGTCCGCACGTACTCGATGCCGTCCGCCAGGGTGAAGGCGATCTCCTGCGCCGGGGACGCGCCCGCCTCGGCCATGTGGTAGCCGGAGATCGAGATCGTGTTCCACTTGGGGATCTCGGCCCGGCAGTACTTGAAGATGTCCGCGATCAGCCGCAGCGACGGCTTCGGCGGGAAGATGTACGTCCCGCGGGCGATGTACTCCTTGAGCACGTCGTTCTGGATGGTGCCCGTCAGCTGCTCGGCGCCGACGCCCTGCTCCTCGGCGACGAGTTGGTACAGCAGCAGCAACAGGGAGGCCGGAGCGTTGATCGTCATCGACGTCGAGACCTTGTCCAGCGGGATCCCGCCGAACAGCACCCGCATGTCGTCGATCGAGTCGATGGCCACGCCCACCTTGCCGACCTCGCCCGAGGCGATCGGGGCGTCGGAGTCGTGGCCCATCTGGGTGGGCAGGTCGAAGGCGACCGACAGGCCCATCGTGCCGTTGGCGATCAGCTGCTTGTAGCGGGCGTTGGACTCGCTCGCCGTGCCGAAACCGGCGTACTGGCGCATCGTCCACGGCCGGCCCGTGTACATCGTCGGGTACACACCCCGGGTGAACGGGAACGTCCCCGGCTCACCCAGCTGCTCGGCCGGGTCCCAGCCCTCGAGGGACTCCGGTCCGTAGACCGGTTCGATGGGCAGTCCGCTCTCGGTGGATCGGGCACTGCCCGACTCGCGTGCCATGGTGTGATGCCTCCCGCTGAGCAGCGCTGCTCGGCTGCTTGCCCGTTCACCGTCAGGTCAGGTGCTCGTCAGGTGCTCCCCCGTACCGACCGACTGTCCGCCGGTACGGACCCGACCCTTCGACGGACTGTAGTCGTGGGGGTGCGATCCGGTGCAGGGGCGCACGCTGGGACCTTCCTCACAGGGTCGGTGGGACCCCGCTCACAGCGCTCGTCTCCGCCGCCGTCCGCCTGTCACTCACCACCATGCCCCCTGGTTCGGGAGCGGTCACGTCGGGGACCATCTCAGGTGACGGCACGCAGGGACCGGTGAGGCGAGGGGGGCTCGCGTGCGTACTACGGGCATGGGGACGAGGGCACGGGCGGCGGCGGGGACCCGGTCGCGGCCGGGCACGGGTGCGGCGGCGAGGGCCGTCGCCGCGGGCGTGGCGCTGGCCGCGCTGGCCGGGGGCGCGGCGGGCTGCACCGTGCAGCCCGTCGACGCGGACGGCAAGGGGCGGTCACCGGTGCGCATCGAGCTGCCGAGCGGCACGCCGTCGGCGTACCGGCCGCCCTCCGATTCCGGGTCCGGCAACGGTTCCGGTTCCGGTTCCGGCAACGGTTCCGGCTCCGGGGCCGGGGCCGGCGGGGGTTCCGGGCCCGGGGCCGACGACGGCAGGGGTGGCGGGGGTTCCGGCGCCGGGGACCGGCCGGAGAGCGTGCCTGCCCGGCCGCCGGCGCGGGTGCTGTGGTCCCCCGGCGACTCGGGGCGTGACGTCCGTGAGCTCCAGGCCCGGCTGCGTCAGGTCGCCTGGCTGTTCGACGGGCCCACCGGGACGTACGACGGTGCCACGCGGGAGGCCGTCGAGGGGTTCCAGGGCAAGCGAGGGCTGCCGCGGACCGGGCGGACCGACACCGTCACCTGGCAGCGGCTGCTCGGCATGACGCGCGAGCCGGGCCGGTGGGAGCTGTACCTGATGGGCGGCCAGCCGGCCGCCGCTCCCGACGCGCGCTGCCGGACGGGACGCGTGCTGTGCATCAGCAAGTCCAGCCGCACCCTGCGCTGGATGATCGACGGGCGGACCCTGACGACGCTGCCCGTCCGCTTCGGCTCCGACCCCACACCGACGCGCGACGGTGTCTTCGAGGTCTACTGGAAGTCCCGCGACCATGTGTCCACGCTCTACGACTCACCGATGCCGTACGCCATGTTCTTCAGCGGCGGCCAGGCCGTGCACTTCTCGGCCGACTTCGCCGCGCGGGGTTATGCCGGTTCCTCGCACGGCTGCGTCAACGTGCGGGACGAGGCGGCCATCGCCCGGCTGTACGAGCAGGTGCGCGACGGCGACAAGGTCGTCGTCCACTGGTGAGCCGCGCGGCGCGGACACCCGGCGGCATCAGGGGAGTGACGGGAGAAGGGCGCGGGCGGGACCGGGGGAACGTGTCCCGCCCGCGCCGAGTGCACGAGCCGCAGGTACGGGGGGAACCCCGGCTCCGTGCAGAAGCCGATGACCAGTCGGCTCACTCAGTACTGCGCCCCGGTGGCCGAAAATGTCACACCTGGCGGCACGGAAACGCCGAACGCCTGTAAAGCCGCAGGTCAGCCGGATGCTCCGGCACCCTTGCCGTTCTTGTTGCCGTTGGCGTTCCCGTTGCCGGTCGCGTTGCCCTTCCCGTTTCCGCTGTTGCCGTCCGTCGCGTCCCCGGTGCCGCCGTTACCTGTGCCGTTGTTCCCGTTTCCCGTGGCGCCGTTGCCGGTGCCGGTGTCAGTGCCGTCGCCACCGTCCCTCTTCGCCGTGGAGCCGGAGCCGGAGCCCGTGCCCGTGTCGGCTCCGGTGCCGTGGGCGGCCAGGACGTTCTCGCAGTACGGCCCGACATGGGCGGAACCGCCCGCCGCGTCCTCCAGCAGGCGCTTGCGGTTGCCCGGGAGTTTGCGGCCGTCGCGTAAGGCACGGCAGGCCGAGGCGATCTGCTTCCCTCGGCCGTTCCCGGCCGCGACGTCGCCGGTCTTCACGCCGGGCTCCGCCGCGCCGCCGTCCTCGTCGCCGCCGGCGCCCGGTCCGTCCTGCTGCCCGGTGCCACCGTCGGCGTCCCCGGACGGCTTGCCCGGATCACCGCCCCCGGGCATGGCGCCGCCCGGCGCGTCCTTCTCCGACGGGGGCGGCGGCAGGGGGCGTTCGGGTGAGGTGGTGGCGGTGGGCGTGGCGGCGGGGCCGGAGATTCCGGACGGTGTCGGCAGGATTCCGGTACCGGCCAGGACCGCGGCACCGCCGACCATGCCCACGGTCAGCACGGCGGCCAGCCCGAAGCGCACCGGGCGCGCCCAGCGGGGTCCGCGCTCGGCTCCGGGACGGTCCGCGGGCAGGGCACCGATGCTGACCAGTCCCACGTCGGCGTCCTGCGCGGCCCGTCCCGCCCGCTCCTCGCGGGCCATGCGGAAAGCGGCCAGCGCGGCGGCCTCACCGGGGAGTTCCCCGTCGGCCGACGAGGGTGGGGCGGACAGGGCGCCGAGTGCGCGCGCGAGCCGTTCGGCCTGTTCGCGGTGGGCCGGGTCGGCAGCTTCGGGGGGCTCTCCGCTCAGCAGTCGCTCCGCCGTTTCGCGGTCCAGCCACCTGTCCTGCTCGTCGGCCATCACATGTCCTTCTGCGTCCGCGCTCGCATATGCGTCACACTCGCGGACGTCACCGCAGGGCGGCGTGGTTCTCTCTGGGACGGAAGGACATCCAGTACCCCCGCGGATTCCGGATGTGCTTCCGGATCGCCGTCGAGCATCTCAGCCAGACGTCTCAGGCCCCGGTGTGCGGCCGTGCGTACGGCGCCCGGCCGTTTGCCCAGCGTCGCGGCGGCGGTCTTCGCGTCGAGGCCCACGACCACCCGCAGGACGACGGCCTCGGCCTGGTCCTGCGGCAGCCGGGAGATGAGGGCGAAGGCACCGTCGGTGGCCATCGCCTCGATGGCCTGCTCGGCGGTGTCGGACTCGGCGGGCCGCCCGTTCAGTTCGGTCTCGTCGCCGCCGGTCGCGGGACGGCGCCCCCGCATGCGGATGTGGTCGAGGGCACGGTTGCGGGCGATCCGGGCGGCCCAGCCGCGGAACCGGTCCGCGTCACCGCTGAACCGCTGCAGGTCCCGGGCGATCTGCAGCCACGCCTCGGACGTCACGTCCTCGGCGTCGAGCTCACCGACCAGCGTGCGTACGTACCCCAGCAGCCGTGGGTGCACGGCCCGGTACACCGTCCGGAACGCGGTCTCGTCCCCGTCCTGTGCCGCCCCCACCGCGGCCGTCAGCTCCGCGTCGTCCCCCAGCACCGCGCGCGCCCTTCTGCGCCTGAGCCGGCACCGCCCGCGCGGACCGGATTCTCGCTGTCATGGTTCCTCGATGTTCTCGGCCGTCCGTGGTGGTTGTGGTCGTTTGTCCTCGGACGGCTGGCGCGAAAGGCACGTTACGACCTCAAACCGCTCCCCGTCCATGTCCGCCCACGTTTCCGTGTGTGATTCAACAGACCTGTGACCGGGCGGTGTGACAGAAAACGCACTCATGGCGCTGTAGGAGTTACGGGCCGCTGCGCGGTCCGTGCCGCGCGACGGCCGGGGCCTCTCCTGTGGGGGGTGGCGGCCTCGGCCGTTGCCTTGGCAGGCCGGGATCACGGCTTCTTTTCACCGCTCGGCCGGCCGGACGTGCCCCGGCGGCCGTTCGCGCCGTTGTCAGCGCCCTCATCCGCGGCTTCGTCCGCGCCGTCCCCCGAACTGCCGTTGCCGGTGCCGTTGCCGGAGTTGCCCGCGTCATTCGAAGGGCCGCTCCCGGCCCCTCCCGCGTCGCCGGTCAGGCCCTTCGGCGCACCGGTGCCACCGGGCTCCGCCTCGCTCGTCGCCGACCGCACCTGCGCGGCGCAGTAGGCGTCGACGTTCGCCACGCCGCCCGCCGCGGCGACGAGCCGCTTCCAGGCGGCCGAGCCGAGGGCCCTGCCGCGCCCCTCGACTTTCTCGTACACACGGCAGTGGGCCTCGGTGTCCCGGGCCCGGGAGGGGCGCTCCGGGGCGGCGGGGCCGGAGCCCGCGTCCGGGCCGGCGGCGGGGGGCCGGCCGGCGGGCCGGTCCCCCGCGGGTGCGGAGGTGAGGGCCGGTGCCGCCGGACGTCCCTCGCCGTCCCGGGAACCGTCCGTCGCCGTCCCGGCCGCACCCATCCCCGCGACGGCGACCCCGCCCAGGCTGAGGCCGGCGACCAGGACGGAGAGGGTGGCCTTCACCGAGAAGCGGCCGGGACGCCGTTCCCGGGGGCGCCAGTCGTCGCGGCGCCGGGTGCGGGTGCGGGTGCGATGCGCGTCTGCGTCCCGTGCCTCCCGGAACGCGGCCACCGCCCGCTGCTCGGACCCGGGGTCGACACCGTCCGGGACCAGGGCTTCGGCGAGCAGGGCCTCGATGCCGACGGTGTCGGGACCGACGGTGTCATGGACGGGATGCCGGGCAGGGGCTGACGCGGAGGTTGCCCCGGAACCGGAACCGGGGCGGTCCCGTCCGGCCGTGCGGTGGCCCTGCGACGTGGAATCAGGGTGCGCACGCCGACGGTCGGGCGTCCCGCCGTCGTTCCTCCGTTCACCCATGTCCGTTTCCGTCCCTGCTCGATCCACTCGATGTACTCGATCCACTCGCCCGGCCCGCCCGGCCCGCCCGGCCCGCCCGGCCGGTGCCGTCCGACGCATACGTCCCGCACGTCCGGCCTGTTCAGTCCGCCGGGCCGGCCGCGTTCACGGGTGGCCGGGGGCCGACCGGTCCGGTCCGGGCGTCGTCGCCCCGTCCGCCGTCACGCGCCGTCCCGGTCACCGGTCACTTCGACCCACCCAGCGTCCGGGAGGCCTCATCCGTCACACTGTCGCCGCCCAGCTGTCCGGCCAGGCGTTTCAGTCCCCGGTACGCCGCCGTCCGTACCGCGCCCGGCCGCTTGCGGAGGACACGGGCGGCGGCGGGGCCGTCGAGGCCGACGACCACCCGCAGCAGTACGGCCTCGGCCTGGTCCCGCGGCAGCCCGGCGACCAGTTCCAGGGCGCGCTCGGTGGAGAGGGTCTCCAGCGCCTGGTCGTGCGTGCTCTGCGGAGCGGGGAGGTTCAGCACGTCCTGTTCCAGCGCCGAGGACCGTGGCCGCACCCGTTGCCGGCGCAGGTGGTCCAGTGCCCGGTGCCGGGCGATGGTCGCCGTCCAGCCCCGGAACCCCGCCCCGTCGCCCTTGAACCGGCCGAGGTCGCGGGCTATCTCCAGCCAGGCGTCCGAGGTCACGTCCTCGGCGTCGTCGCCGACCAGTCCGCGCACGTAGCCGAGCAGTCCGGGCTGCACGAGCCGGTAGGCCACGGCGAAGGCGGCCTCGTCACCGTCCTGGGCCCGCGCGACGGCCGCGCCCAGTTCCCCGTCGTGCGCCTGCGCGCGGCGGGGTTCCCCTCCCTTGCCCAAGAACTGTCCTCGTCCGTACCGGTCCGTGGCGCAGCCGTGCGGCGCGCCACGTCGGGTCGTGCCCACGGCCCCATGGTCATCAGCGTCCGGCGCCACGAAAGTGTCACAGCCCGTCAGCCGCCCAGGGCGTCCCGTGAACCCGCCGGTGCGGACCGCTACGGCCGCCCGCGCGACCCGTGCGTGCCGCCCGTCGTCTCAGCGGCTGCCGCCCGACGCGTCCCGGCACAGCAGGCGCAGGGATCCGTCGGCCGTGTAGCAGCGGCGGGCCTCCTCCATGGGGTCCCAGAAACGGCCGTCGGGGGTACGGACCCAGTACTCGCCGCCCGAGGCCACCCACTCGCCGCCGGCCTGACGCACGATCACCTCACCGGCGTAGGCACCGAACCCGCGCAGCACCGTCTCCACGGCGGCGTACGGGGCCGACTCCCCGCGTATGTCCTCGATGGCGCGGTCGACCCTCCACAGGCTGCGCGCCGAGTAGTCGAGGCGCAGCCGCGCCCCCTCGCGCATCGCCGTCACGGTGTCCGCCGCCCACCGCACCGGCTTGGCCGCGGCCGAGGGCCGGGTCTCCTGCCGTGTGGTCGCGGTCGTCGCGGTCGTCGAAGTTTCACTCGTCGCAGTCGTCACACCCGATAGAGCGCTCGGGCCCGTGGTTTTGTCACCCGGATGCGCGGGGGCACGGGCAACCGGCGCGGAACCGGCCCGGCTCCGCCGCAGTCCGGTCACAGGCGCCGCCGTTCGGGCGGGTGGCCGGCTCTGCGAGCCGCGGGGCGGTCGACGTCGGGGGACGGATCGGGGCCCGGCACCGCGAGGAGGTCCTCGACAAGGGCTGCCCCGTCCACGAACCCCTCTACGCGGGCGCTCCCTCGCCGCGCGCGCCGAACGGGCCGCCCGCGCACGCGGTGCTCGGCGGCCGGCCGGTCTCCCCGCCCGGTCCTGCCCGACCGCCGTTCCTGTTGCTCACCGCGGCGCAGGCCGGCCGGGCCGCCGGCTTCCCGGAGGCCGCCGATGTGCAGCCGGGTCAGCCGTCCCTGCGGTTGCGGCGGGACAGGGCCGCGACGAGGACGCGCCGGCCCTCCGTCGAGATCTCCAGCACGCGCCGCAGCCCGGCCGGACCGTGACCGGCCAGGACCTCCAGAACGGTGATCTGACGGCGCAGTTCGGCGGCGCCGAGCGGTGACAGCGGCAGCCCTTCCGTACGGCCCCCGCGGGCTGCCTCGATCGCGTCCGCCACGTCCTCGTCCGGAGCACCGCCGTCCAGGATGCGGTGGATCCGCAGCGCGGTGACCGAGCAGGCGTGGGCCCACTCCCGCAGTGCGGCGGCGGAGTTCTCCGCCGGGGCGGTGGTGAGCATGCGGTGCGTGAGCACCGCCGCCGCGTCCGTGCCGCCCGCCGCGGCGAGCCTGCCGCGCGTCTGCTCCAGCCGCTCCGCCCAGTCCTCGGCGGCGGCGTCCTCGGCGAGGCTCCCCCACAGCGGGCGCAGCGTCTCGTCGTCGCCGCCCAGCAACGGCACGCAGCGATCCAAACAAGCCAGTCCGCTCGCGGCCAGCCCTCGCTCGTCGGCCTGCGCGATCAGTTCCACCAGGCTCATCCACGTCTCCTCAGCGGGTCTTCGCAAGCCTCTGAAAAGGCCCTTCATGGACCTCACCAGCACGGAGGCCGCACTTTGCCCTTACTGCGTGCGACGGCCCGGGAGTGTCACAGGGGTACCACTCCGAGCCGGTCGAGCAACCGGAAGAGCAAGGTTTCGGCCACCGGATCGGGGTCGGCGGTCAGCACCTCGACCAGTTCCTCCACGGCTACGGTGTGTCCGGCCTCGGCGGCCCATTCGACGGCCCGGCCGGCGGCGTCACGGGGTTCCAGGAAGTAGTCCTCCAGCGTGAGCCCGTCCTGCACCGCACCTGCCGCGCCCTCGCCGCCCTCCGCCCCGCCGGTGCCGTCCGCCGCCGAGGCGCCGAGGTAGCCGGCCATCGCGGTCCGCGCCAGGCAGGTCGTCCAGGCACCGCTCTCCGGTGCGGCCGCCTCCACCACCACGCAGTCGCTGTCCATCACGTAGCCGAACAGCGCGGGTGCGCCGGTCTCCCTGGCGAGGTCGTTCATGTTCCCGATGCCGCCGTCGCCGCTCGGGTACTCCCAGACCTGCCATCCGCCCGGCGCCGACGTGCGCAGGGTCATGCCCCGGGCGCCGGCCAGCGCGTCCCGTTCGGCGAGCGGCCGCTCGTCACGGCCCACGACGAAATACCCCCAGTAGCCCATGTGCCGGTATCCCCCCGGTGTATTGGTTTCGACTCGTCAGAAGACCACCACAGTCGCACGAGGGTTCGCAGGGATATGCCGCGATCCGCCCCGCACCACTCCATCTGTACCGACTGAAGGACGCTGAAACCGCCACGTCGGGTCCGGATCAGTCCACCTCGTCCGCCAGGCTCCGGAACTCCGCCCAGGACAACCCCGGTTCGGCCGGGTCCCAGAGCTTCTGCGTGGTCGCCCGCAGCGGCATCCTGATCCCGGCCGCGACCTGGTCCTGCGTCTGGGAACGGGACAGGTCGCACCAGACGGCGAAGGACCCGCCGACGATCCGACCGTCGTACCGGGAGGGCACGGCGGTGGTGCCGCGCAGCACGCGCGGTGTCCACTGCTCGTAGATCCGCTCCCCCGTCGGGTAGACGAAGTCGTTCGGCTCGCCGAGCACGTAGTAGAGGAACTCGTCGTTGTAGTTGACGACCTCGCGGCCCTCGCCCAGATAGTCCGCCGGCTGCCGGGCGCCGATCTCCTTGCCGGTCCAGTAGGCGACCTGGATGTCCTTCGCGGCCTGCACCGAACCGCCTTCGAAGAAGCCGTCGTTCCAGGCGCGGAGGGTGCGGTCGTGGGCGCGGACGGTGTCGGCGCGGTCGTTGAGCCAGCTCGTGGCCAGGTCCTCGACGGTCGCGCCGGGACCGTGCTCCCTGCCCGCGGCGGCGGCCAGCCCCGGGAACGACGCCTCGGGGTCGGACACCACCAACGCCTGGTACTCGTCGGCGCCGAGGTGCCACTGCGATCCGGGGAACAGCCCGGCGTACTCGTTCAGCAGGTCGTCGACGATCTCGGCGGAACCGGGGTCGGAGATGTCGATCGCGCCGCGCACGGGCCCGCCGCCCGCGTCGCGCAGCTGGAGGTCGGGGTGGGCGGCGATGACCGCGCCGAGGTGTCCGGGCGAGTCGATCTCGGGGACGACGGTGATGTGCCGGCTCGCGGCGAGGTCGACGATCCGCTCGACCTGCGCCTTGGTCAGATGCTGGTCGGAGACGATCTCCGGGTGCGAGTCGGACTCGATGCGGAAGCCCTGGTCGTCGGAGAAGTGCAGGCCCAGCTCGTTGTACTTCAGGTCGCCGAGCTCGCGGACCCGGTCCTCGATCCAGCCGGCGGTGAAGTGTTTGCGGGCGATGTCCAGCATCATCCCGCGCCGCTGCTTGGCCGGCTCGTCGCGCACCACGCCCTCGGGGGCGGTCTCTGCGCCGCGGATCTGCTGCTTGAGGGTGCGGGTGCCGTAGAAGACGCCCGCCTCGGCGGGAGCGCTGACGGTCACCCGCCCGCCCCGCACGGTCATCGTGTACGACTCGGGGTTCGCGCCCCCGCCCTTGTTCAGCTCCAGGCGCAGGTCCCCGGCGCGCTCGTCGTTCCTCTCCCCCGCGTACGCGAGGCCCAGCTCGCCGGCTATGAGGCGGCCCTCGTCCGCCAGCGCCGGATCACCGACGACCACCCGGTGACCGCGCCCGGGCCGCCAGCCGGGGCCGCGCTCGGCGCTGTGGTCACGGACGGCGGGGATGGTCCGGGGCGCCTTCGACAAGGGGTAGGAACGGCTGGGGCTCGGCTCGGACGTCCCGGAGGGCGGTGAACCCGCCGCGTCCGCGGAGCGGGAGGCGGCGGAACCGGCCGTGCCGCCGTCGTCCGACGTCGCCCAGAGACCGATGCCCACCCCGGACGCCGCGACCAGCGCGCCCGCGGCGAGGGCCACGGCCAGCGTCCGCCGCTGCCGCACCTGCCGAGGAGAGGGCCGACGCCTGTGCTGCCTGTGCTGACTCACACGACCAACCTACGGCCCATCCGGGTGACGGACGTCGAGGAGCCGTTCCGAAACTCTCCCGTCCGAGTGAATTTCGACTATCGATCGGACACGTCATGGACTCACTCGATAACGTGACGGCACAACTCTCACACCATCCACCACCCCACCCTCACCGTCCCTTCCCCTTTCCCTCACCTTCCCTCACCGACACACACGTGACACCCCGAGGACCCACGCTGCCCGCGCACCGTCTCCCGCCCCTCCCCGGCCGTGTCGCCCTCCCCGGACAGTCGCGCGGCATCCCCGGAGCGTCCGACACGCCCGGCGCCCGATCCGGGCTGGAGCGCTTCAACGCCATGCCGTCCGAGGACGCCGAGCGCGCCCTGCTGGCCTGCCTGCACAGCCCTCGCTGGGCGGTGCGCCTCGCGGCCCACCGCCCGTACCCGGACCTGGAAGCCCTCCTGGCGGCGGCGGACGAGGCTGCCTACGACCTGCCCCGCGCGGACCGCGCCGAGGCGCTGGCCGCGGAATCCCTCCCCGGCCTCCCGGCGGACACCTACTCCGCCGCCCACACGGCCCTGAACGCGGCCAACGCGGCCTACGGGAGCCGGTTCGGACATCCGTTCGTCATCTGCCTCGACGGTCTGAAGCCGGACGAGGTCCTGGACCACGTACTCGAAGGGATCCGGTCACGATTGGCCAACGATCCGGAGGAGGAACGCCTGGTCGCCGCGGAGGAACTCCGGCGCCTGGCCCGGGGCCGGCTGGCCGCCTTCCTCGCGGACGCGGACCGCTGACGGGCCGCGGCGGCCACCCGCAGACGGCACCAAGCCGCACCAAGTCACCCAAAAGCCCCTCGGCGACTCCCCGGAACCCGTTCCGCCGCCCGCTTTCCTAGCCCGTAAGCGTGCCAGTTCGATCACAGCGGCAGGGCCCCTGTCCGCCTCGCCGCCACACGTGGCTACGATGCTGGGGGCCGGTGGACCGTACCCGGCCGGGCCCGACCGACACGGAGAAAGCCGGCGCGGCCCCAATCCCCGCTCCCGGAGGAAAATTCCGTGCCGGCTGGAACGCTGTACCGCGGCCGGGAAGGAATGTGGTCCTGGGTGGCTCATCGAGTCACCGGCGTCCTCATCTTCTTCTTCCTGTTCGTCCACGTGCTGGACACCGCCCTCGTGCGAGTGTCCCCCGAGGCCTACGACACCGTCGTGGCCACGTACAAGACGCCGATCGTCGCGCTGTTGGAGTACGGCCTCGTCGCCGCCATCCTCTTCCACGCGCTCAACGGCCTGCGTGTCATCGCCGTCGACTTCTGGCTCCAGGGCGCCCGGTACCAGAAGCAGATGCTCTGGACCGTCGGCGCCCTGTGGGTCGTGCTGATGCTCGGGGCGATCTACCCCGTGCTCGGCCACGCCGCTCGTGAACTGTTCGGGAGCTGACGCCCATGTCCACGACTGAATCCACTGCTTCGGGCATCAGCCCCGTCGAGGGTGCGTCGCTCTACTCGGTCGACAACCCGGCGCCGGTCATCGAGCCCCCGCGCAAGCGGACCAGGAAGACCCCGAAGACCACCCGGGGCAACTTCGAGATGGCCGCCTGGCTGTTCATGCGCCTGTCCGGCGTCGTCCTGGTCGTCCTGGTCATCGGGCACCTGCTGATCCAGCTCGTCCTGGACGGCGGTGTCTCCAAGATCGGCTTCGCCTTCGTGGCGGGCCGCTGGGCCTCGCCGTTCTGGCAGGTCTGGGACCTGCTGATGCTGTGGCTCGCGATGCTGCACGGCGCGAACGGCCTGCGCACGGTCATCAACGACTACGCGGAACGCGCGAACACCCGGCTGTGGCTCAAGGGCCTGCTCTACACGGCCACGGTGTTCACCATCCTGCTGGGCACGCTGGTGATCTTCACCTTCGACCCGAACATCCGTTAGGCACGGGGCTGCGAAAATCATGAAGATCCACAAGTACGACACCGTCATCGTCGGCGCCGGTGGCGCGGGCATGCGCGCGGCCATCGAGTCGACGAAGCGCAGCCGCACCGCCGTCCTGACCAAGCTCTACCCCACCCGCTCCCACACGGGCGCCGCGCAGGGCGGCATGGCCGCCGCGCTGGCCAACGTGGAGGAGGACAACTGGGAGTGGCACACCTTCGACACGGTCAAGGGCGGTGACTACCTGGTCGACCAGGACGCCGCCGAGATCCTGGCGAAGGAGGCCATCGACTCCGTCCTCGACCTGGAGAAGATGGGCCTGCCGTTCAACCGCACCCCGGACGGCACCATCGACCAGCGCCGCTTCGGCGGCCACAGCCGCAACCACGGCGAGGCGCCGGTCCGCCGCTCCTGCTACGCGGCCGACCGCACCGGTCACATGATCCTCCAGACGCTGTACCAGAACTGCGTCAAGGAGGGCGTGGAGTTCTTCAACGAGTTCTACGTCCTGGACCAGCTGATCACCGAGGTCGACGGCGTCAAGAAGTCGGCCGGTGTGGTGGCGTACGAGCTGGCCACCGGTGAGATCCACGTCTTCCAGGCGAAGTCCGTGATCTACGCCTCCGGCGGCAACGGCAAGTTCTTCAAGGTGACGTCCAACGCGCACACCCTGACCGGTGACGGCCAGGCGGCCGTGTACCGGCGCGGGCTGCCGCTGGAGGACATGGAGTTCTTCCAGTTCCACCCGACCGGCATCTGGCGCATGGGCATCCTGCTGACGGAGGGCGCCCGCGGTGAGGGCGGCATCCTGCGCAACAAGGACGGCGAGCGCTTCATGGAGAAGTACGCGCCGGTCATGAAGGACCTCGCCTCCCGCGACGTGGTGTCCCGGTCCATCTACACGGAGATCCGTGAGGGCCGTGGCTGCGGCCCCGAGGGCGACCACGTCTACCTGGACCTCACCCACCTCCCGCCGGAGCAGCTGGACGCCAAGCTGCCCGACATCACGGAGTTCGCGCGGACCTACCTGGGCATCGAGCCGTACACGGACCCGATCCCGATCCAGCCCACCGCGCACTACGCCATGGGCGGCATCCCGACGAACGTCCGGGGCGAGGTGCTGGCGGACAACACCACCGTCGTCCCCGGTCTGTACGCGGCCGGCGAGGTCGCCTGCGTGTCGGTGCACGGCGCCAACCGGCTGGGCACCAACTCGCTGCTGGACATCAACGTGTTCGGCAAGCGGGCCGGCATCGCGGCCGCCGACTACTCGCAGACCGCCGACTTCGTCGAGCTGCCCGAGGCCCCGGAGTCCTTCGTCGTCGCGCAGATCGAGCGGCTGCGGTCCTCCACCGGCACCGAGCGGGTCTCCGAGATCCGCCGCGAGCTGCAGGAGACCATGGACGCCAACGTCATGGTGTTCCGTACGGAGCAGACGATCAAGACGGCCGTCGAGAAGATCGCCGAGCTGCGCGAGCGCTATCTGCGCGTCTCCGTCCAGGACAAGGGCAAGCGGTTCAACACGGACCTGCTGGAGGCGATCGAGCTGGGCAACCTGCTCGACCTGGCCGAGGTCATGGCCGTCTCCGCGCTCGCCCGCAAGGAGTCCCGCGGCGGCCACTACCGCGAGGACTACCCGAACCGGGACGACGTCAACTTCATGCGCCACACCATGGCGTACCGCGAGGTGGGCGACGACGGCTCCGAGTCGATCCGGCTCGACTACAAGCCGGTCGTCCAGACCCGCTACCAGCCGATGGAGCGTAAGTACTGATGGCTACCCCTGTTGTGGACAAGGCGGAAGCGGCCGGATCCCCCGAGCCCGGCTTCGGCGACTCCCCGTACATCACCGCCACCTTCCGGATCCGCCGGTTCAACCCGGAGGTCTCCGCCGAGGCGACCTGGGAAGACTTCCAGCTGGAGATCGACCCCAAGGAGCGTGTCCTCGACGCGCTGCACAAGATCAAGTGGGATCAGGACGGCACGCTGACCTTCCGCCGTTCCTGCGCCCACGGCATCTGCGGCTCCGACGCCATGCGGATCAACGGCAAGAACCGCCTGGCGTGCAAGACGCTGATCAAGGACCTCAACCCGGAGAAGCCGATCACGGTCGAGGCGATAAAGGGCCTCACGGTCCTCAAGGACCTGATCGTGGACATGGAGCCGTTCTTCCAGGCCTACCGGGACGTGATGCCCTTCCTGATCACGAAGGAGACCAACGAGCCGACGCGTGAGCGGCTGCAGTCCGCCGAGGACCGCGAGCGTTTCGACGACACGACGAAGTGCATCCTGTGTGCCGCCTGCACGTCCTCGTGCCCGGTCTTCTGGAACGACGGCCAGTACTTCGGTCCGGCCGCCATCGTCAACGCGCACCGGTTCATCTTCGACTCGCGCGACGAGGCCGGCGAGCAGCGCCTGGAGATCCTCAACGACCGTGACGGCGTGTGGCGTTGCCGTACGACCTTCAACTGCACGGACGCGTGCCCGCGCGGCATCGAGGTCACCAAGGCGATCGCGGAGGTGAAGCGGGCGCTCATCACGCGCCGCTTCTGACGCTCTCCCCGCACATGGCTGAGGCCCCGGTCCGGTGGAC
>NZ_JBHXQZ010000072.1:0-42042 GCF_042717095.1 Streptomyces sp. NPDC058632
CCCCCACCACATCGGCACCGACGTCGGACGACGACACCCGGCGCACGCACCGGGCAGCATCCACCGAACCCCGCTCACCCACCTCCAACGCCCAGACCAGTCCGCCCGCCGTCCGGGTCAGCCGCAGCCGCAGGGCGTCGTGGTGGTCCAGCAGCGCCTGCACCGCCGATGTCAGCCGCTCCTGCCCCAGCCCGCCCGGGACCTGGAGCAGCACCGACTGGTGGAAGGCGTCGACGGGGCCGCGACGCTCGCGCAACCGGTGGACGATCGGGGTGAGTTCGACGGGTCCGGTCCCGTCGTCCTCGGCGCGGACGGCCGGCCGGTCGTCCGCGCGTCTGCTGACCCGCGCGAGTTCGGCCACCGTCTGGTGGGTGAAGACGTCGCGCGGGGTGAGAACGAGACCGGCCCGCCGCGCCCGGCTGACCAGCTGGATCGACATGATGCTGTCCCCGCCCAGCGCGAAGAACCCGTCGTCCACGCCCACGCTCCCGACACCGGCGCCGAGCAGTTCGGCGAAGATGCGGCAGAGGGTCTCCTCGGCCGGGGTGCGCGGGGCGCGTCCTTTGTCCGCCGTGCCGGTGGGGTCGGGCACGGGCAGGGCCGCGCGGTCCAGCTTGCCGTTGGGGGTGACGGGGAGGGCGTCGAGCACCATGATCTCGGCGGGGACCAGGTACTCGGGCAGGGTGTCGGCGACCCGGCGACGCACCTGTCCGCCGTCCAGGGTGCGGCCCCGCTCGGGCACGACGTAGCCGACCAGGCGCCGGCCGCCGGAGGGAGCCTCGTGGGCCACGACCACGGCGGCGCTCACGCCCTCCTGCTCGCCGAGCGCGGCTGCGGCCTCGCCCGGCTCGACGCGTACGCCACCGATCTTGACTTGGTCGTCGACGCGGCCCAGGTACTCCAGTTCGCCGTTCTCCGTCCAGCGGGCGAGGTCGCCGCTGCGGTACATCCGGGCGCCGGGCGGTCCGAAGGGGTCGGCGACGAAGCTCTCCGCCGTGGTGCCGGGGCGGCCCAGATAGCCGCGGGCCAGCTGGGCACCGGCGATCCACAGCTCGCCGGAGGCGCCCGGCGGTACCGGCTCCAGGGCCGCGTCGAGGACATACAGGCGGGTGTTGGCGACCGGGTGGCCGAGCGGCGGCGGGCCCTCGGGGTCGGCGGGGCAGCGCCACCAGGTGACGTCGATGGTGGCCTCGGTGGGACCGTACTGGTTGAACAGAGCCACACCTGAGGCGCCGAGCACGTCGTGGAAACGCCGTACGAGGTCGGCGGGCAGGGCCTCGCCGCCCGAGAACACCCGGCGCAGCCCGGTGCAGCCGGCGGCGGCCGACTGCTCCAGGAAGGCGCGCAGGACGGTCGGCACGAAGTGCGCGGTGGTGACGGACCGGTCCCTTATCAGCTCGGCGAGCCGGGCGGGGTCGCGGTGCGCCTCGGGCTCGGCGACGACCACGGCGGCACCGGCGAGCACCGGCCACAACAGCTCCCACACGGAGACGTCGAAGCCGGCGGAGGCCTTGTGCAGCACCCGGTCGTCGGACTGGAGACCGTACTGCTCCTGCATGCCCCACAGACGGTTGACGACGGCCCGGTGCGGGACGGCGACGCCCTTGGGGCGCCCCGTCGAGCCGGAGGTGTGGATGACGTAGGCGGTGCTGTCGCGGTGCGGCGCCGCGAACCCGGCGGTGGGCCCTGAGGCGTCCTGTGGTCCGGGCGTCCCGTCGAGCGGTAGGACCGGGGCCCGCACGGCGGAGGGCAGCAGGCGGCGCGCCTCCTCCGTGGTCACCACGCACACCGGGTCGGTGTCGGCGAGCAGCAGGGCGATGCGCTCGGCCGGGAGGTCGGGGTCCACGGGCACGTACGCGGCACCGGTCCGCAGGACCGCGTGCAGGGCCACGGGCAGGCCGGTCGAGCGCGGGACGAGCACCGCGACGCGGCGCTCCGATCGGGCCCCGAGCGCGCGCAGGCGGCGGGCGAGGGCGTCGACGCGGGTGTCCAGCTGTGCGTAGGTGAGCCGGTCGGCGCCGCAGACGACGGCCTCGGCGTGCGGGGTGCGCGCGACGCGGCCGGCGAGGAGTTCGGGCACGGTGGCGGACGGGACGTCCATGGCGGTGTCGTTCCAGTCGGTGAGTACCCGCCGGCGTTCGTCGTCGGCGGTGGTGGCGGCCCGGGACACGGTGAGGTCCGGGTCGTCGGCGAAGGACTCCAGGAGCCGGGTCCAGCGCCGGGTGAGAAGCCGTACCGCCGCGGAGGTGAAGCGGTCCGCGCGGTATTCGACACGGCCGTCGATCCCGTCCGGAGCGCCCTCGGGGGTGCGGTGTTCGGCCATGTTGAAGGAGAGGTCGAAGCGGGCGGTGGCGGCGCCGATGCGGATCGGCTCGGCGGTGAGGCCGGGGAGTTCGACGGTGTCGCGGGTGAGCTCGGGCTGGGCGGCCAGCATCACCTGGAACAGCGGGTTGCGGTCCAGGGAGCGGGGCACGCCCAGGTGGTCGACGAGACGCTCGAAGGGCACGTCCTGGTGGGCGTAGGCAGTGAGGTCGGTCTCCCGCACCCGCCGCAGCAGCTCGCGGAAGTCCGGGTCGCCGCTGGTGTCGGTGCGCAGGACGAGCGTGTTGACGAAACATCCGACGAGGTCCTCCAGCACCTCGTCACCGCGCCCGGCCACGGCCGTGCCGAGCGGGATGTCCGTACCGGAGCCGAGGCGGGTCAGCAGCGTGGCGAGGGCGGCCTGGAGCGTCATGAAGACGGTGGCGGAGTGCTCGCGGGCCAGTCCCGCCAGGCGGGCGTGGAGCGGTGCCGGGATGTGGAAGAGGTACGAGCCGCCGGGTGCGGTGCCGGTGGAGTCACCTGATGCGACGGTGGTGGTGTCACCGGACGCGGCGGCGGTGAGGTCCATGGGCAGGTCGATGCGGTCCGGCAGGTCCGCGAGCCGCTGCCGCCAGTGCGCGAGCTGACGGCCCGTCACCCCGTCCGCGCCGTCGTCGGCGAGCAGGTCGTGCTGCCACAGGCTGTAGTCGGCGTACTGGACCGGCAGCGGGGCCCAGTCGGGCGCCTGCCCCCGCGTACGGCTGCGGTAGGCGGTGGACAGGTCGGCCGCCAGCGGTCCGAACGACCAGCCGTCGGCGGCGATGTGGTGCAGCACCAGTGCCAGGACGTGGTCGTCCTCCCCCAGCTCGAACAGGGCCGCCCGCAGCGGGATCTCGGCAGCCAGGTCGAAGGGCCGGCGGACGGTCCGCTCCAGCTCGGTGGTCAGGTCCGTCTCCGCGACGTGGACCGCCTCCAGTTCCGGGCTGGCCCGCTCGGCATCGGCGTCCAGGATCTCCTGGCGGGGGCGGCCGTCGACGTCGGGGAAGACGGTGCGCAGCGCCTCGTGGCGGGTGGTCAGGTCGGCAAGCGCGACGCGCAGCGCGGGGAGGTCGAGGGGACCGCGCAGCCGCAGCACCACCCGCATGTGGTAGCCGTCCGTGGCGCCCTCGGCGAACTGGTGCAGGAACCACAGGCGGCGCTGGGCAAAGGACAGCGGGATGTCGTCGGGCCTGGTGCCGGCGGCGGGACGGGGACGGGGCGGGACGCCGGCAGCGGCGGCGACGCGTTCGGCGAGTTCCGCGATCGTGGGGGCCTCGAAGACGGCGCGGACCGGCAGGTCGGCGCCGAGCGCGTTGCGTATGTGGGTGACGAGGCGGGTGGCGAGCAGCGAGTGCCCGCCCAGGTCGAAGAAGCTGTCGTCGATGCCGATCCGGCCGACGCCGAGGAGCCGCGCGTACAGGCCGCACAGCACTTCCTCGAGCGGCGTGCGCGCCTCGCGGCCACCGTCCGCCGCGGAGCCGTCCGCGGCGCCGGGGTCGGGCAGGGCGCGGCGGTCGACCTTGCCGTTGGGGGTGAGCGGCAGCCGGTCCAGGACGACGAACGCGGAAGGCACCATGTAGCCGGGCAGGCCGGCCGCGGCGTGGCGGCGCAACTCGGCCGGAGCCGGGATGCTCCCGAGCCCGGCCCCGGTTCCAGTCTCCGGGACGACGTAGGCGACCAGTCGAAGGTCGCCCTCGGGCGTGTCCCGGCGTACGTCCGCGACGGCGCGGGCGACCGCCTCGTGGCTCTCCAGGACCGCCTCGATCTCGCCGAGTTCGACACGGTGGCCGCGCACCTTGACCTGATGGTCGGCGCGGCCGAGGTGGTCCAGGCGGCCGTCCGCGGTCCAGCGGGCCAGGTCGCCGGTGCGGTACATGCGGGTGCCGGGCCCGCCGTACGGGTCGGCGAGGAAGCGCTCGGCGGACGGACCGGGGCGGCCCGCGTAACCCCGGGTGACGCCGGGACCGGCCAGGTAGAGCTCGCCGGGCGTTCCGGCGGGGACCATGCGCAGCCGGTGGTCCAGGACGTAGGCACGGACGCCCGGGCGGGGACGGCCGATCAGGAAGCGCCCGTCGGACCGCCGTGCCCCGGGCTCGCCCACCGCCTGGAAGGTGCTGCTCATGGTCGCCTCGGTGGGCCCGTACTGGTTGACGACCAGCGGGTTCCCGAGGGCGGTCGTCTGCCGGAGATGGCTTTCGGTGAGCACTTCGCCGCAGGTCATCACCAACCGCGGGGAGGGGCGTTCGCCGACGGGCAGCTGTGCCGCCTCCTCGTTCAGGGCGGCCAGCAGGGACGGTACGACGGAGAGCAGCACGGTGACCCGGTGGTGGCGCATGACGCGGACGAGGGCGCGTGCGTCGTTGGCCTCGTCGGACGGCACCATGACGACACGCCCGCCGGCGGCCAGGGTGCCGAGGATGTCGCGCACCGAGGGGTCGAAGGAGACGGACGCCAGGTTGAGCACGACGTCGTCGGGGCCGAGCCGGGCGATCCCGGAAGTCAGGTACGAGAAGTAGGCGGCGACTCCCTGGTGCGGCACCACGACCGCCTTGGGCCGCCCGGTGGAACCCGAGGTGTGGATGACGTAGGCCGGGTGGCCTGGCGTCAGCGGTGCGGTGCGCTCGTCGTCGGTGGGGTCGCCGTCCGGCAGGGCGCGCAGCGCGCGTCCGGTGTCCGGATCGTCGAGCCGTACGGCGCCGGAGCGGACGTCCTCGGGGAGCGACGCGGCTGCCTCGGTGGTGGTCAGCACCGTCACCGGCCCGGCGTCGCCGAGCATGTACGCGATGCGGTCCGCCGGGTAACCGGGGTCCACCGGGAGATACGCCGCGCCGGCCTTGAGGACCGCCAGCAGGGCCACCACCAGTTCCGGGGAGCGGGGCACCGCGACGGCGACGGTTCGTTCGGGCCCGGCGCCCCGGGCGATGAGCAGGCGGGCGAGGCGGTTGGCGCGGGCGCGCAGTTCGCGGTGGGTGAGCCGCTCGTCCCCGAAGAGAACCGCTGGGGTGTCGGGGGTGGTGGCCGTCCGGTCCTCGGGGATGCCGGTGACGATGCCGGCTGCCGTGGTCCCGTCCTGTGCTCCCTGCCAGGCGGTCAGCAGGTGGCCGCGTTCGCGCGGGGTGAGGACTCCGGCGCGGCCGGCGGGCCGGTCCAGGCCGTCGCCGAGCTCCTCGAAGAGGCGCACCAGCCGGTCCATGAGTGCTTCGGCGGCGGCCCGGTCGTAGGCGGAGGTGTGGTAGCCGAGGGCGAGGTGCATCCGCTCGCCGGGGGTGGCGAGCAGCCGCAGCGGGTAGCTCGTGGCCACTCCACCGTCGACGGCGGAGACACGGATGCCGTCCGCCGGCCGGAACACGGCCGGGTCCAGCGGGAAGTTGAGGAACACCACCATCGTGTCGGCGAGCGCTCCGGCACTGGTCTGCCGCTGGATCTCCGGCAGTCCGAGGTGCTGGTGGGCGGCGAGACGGGACTGCTCGTCCTGCAGCCGGCGCAGAACGGCGGCCATCGGCCGCACCGGGTCGAGACGCACCCGCACCGGAACGGTGCTGATGAACAGACCGATGACGGACTCCACGTCCTCGACGTCGGCCGGGCGGCCCGCGTTCGGAGCGTCGAGGACGACGTCGTCGCGACCCGTCAGCGCGCCGATCAGGGTGGCCCACGCACCCTGCACCAGGGTGGCCGGTGTCAGGCCGTGGCGGCGGCAGTGCGCGGTCAGGCGGGACGTCAGGTCCGTGGGCAGCAGGCGCTCCACGACCCCGTGCCCGGGGTCGTACGCCGTACTGCCGGTGGCGTGGTCCGTCCGGCTGCCGGTCACCGGCACCACGAGGGTCGGTTCGGCGCCGTCGAGCGCCTGCCGCCACGCCTGCCGTGCCGCGTCCTTGTCCTGCCGGGCGAGCCAGGACAGGTACCGCTCGAACTGGGGCGCCGGGGAGAGGGAGTCCGGCTCGGCGTAGGCGGTCAGCAGTTCGTTCAGCAGCAGCGGCTGCGACCAGCCGTCGAGCAGGATGTGGTGGTAGGTCACGATCATCGTGTGCCGGTGCGGGGTCAGCCGTGCCAGCGCCACGCGCAGCAGCGGCGGCCGAGCCGGGTCGAACGGGGTCTCCCGCTCCGCGGTCCGCAGTTCGGCGAGCCGCGACTCCCGTTCCGGTTCGGAGGTCGTGGACAGGTTCGTCTCCCGCCAGGGCGGTTCCACCTCGCCGGAGACGATCTGCACCGGGCCCGCGTCCGCGTCGTGCACGAAGGCGGCCCGCAGGCTGCCGTGCCGGGCCAGCAGCCGGGCCCAGGCGGTGCGCAGCCGTGCCGGGTCGAGGGGGCCGTCCAGCGTGAGCGACAGCTGGACGGTGTAGTCGTCCACCCGGGCCCGGCCGTCCTCCCCGGCCTGCGCGGCGGCCAGGGACTCGAAGAGCAGACCCTCCTGCAACGGTGTCAGCGGGAGGATCGGCATGTCCGTCGGGCCCGGGTACGGGGCGGTCAGCCGCTCCCGCACCGGCGCCGGTACCGGCAGCGGGGGCTCCTCGCGTGCCGCTTCCGGCGATTCGGTGACGTCGGTGTCCTCGGCCTCCCGCGCCACGGAGGCGAGAACCGCGACGGTGGGGTGCGCGAAGACGTCACGGACGACCAGGCCGATCCCCGCCCGGCGCGCGGCGCCCACCAGCCGCATGGCCAGCACGCTGTCGCCGCCCAACGCGAAGAAACTGTCGTCGATCCCCACGTGCGGGATACCCAGCAACTGGGCGAAGATGGCGCACAAGGCCTGCTCGGTCGCGTCGCGCGGCGCCCGGCTGTCCGGTGCGGCCGCGAAGTCCGGTGCCGGAAGGGCAGCGCGGTCCAGCTTGCCGTTCGCGGTGAGCGGCAGCTCCGCCAGCACCACGAAGGCGGCGGGCACGAGGGCCTCCGGCAGGGTGCGTTCGGCAAGGGTCCGCAGTTCGGCCGGGAGCACGGCGAGCCTGCGGGCGAGGCCCGGCTCGTTGGTGCGCCGTGCCGGGGCCGGGACGGATTCCGTCGCGGACCGGTAGGCGCACAGCACTTCACCGGTCACGGCGTCCGGGGTGACCTCACCGGCCAGGGGGTCCGAGGTGTCCGTGCGCCGGAAGACGGCGTCCACCGCGCCGGGGCCGGTCACCGACGGCGCCACGGCTACGCGGTAGCCCAGTTCCTCGGCGAGGGCGTACAGGTCCTCGGGGTCCACCGCGCCGGGCACCGGGACGTCGTCCGCGAGGACGCGCGCGGCACGGGCGGGTTCGGCCCCCTCGTCCAGCCGCCCGGCCGCCAGAACCTGCCGCGCGGTGCGCTCGTCGGGGAGCCCCGACACGCGCAGTTGGGCCGGGCGAGTCGTGGACAGGGTGTGCCGCAGCCCGTCCAGGCGTGTTCCGTCGCCGGCGTCGTGGCTGTCGGCCGGCGACGCCGCCACGGCTGCCGGGGCCGTGTGCAGGACGACGTCATAGCGGTAGCGGCTCAGTTCGTTGCGGTACCTGCCCCGTTTCACCTGGACGTCCGCGGCGGTGAAGGGACTGCCGGGACCGGTCCGTCCGGTGAACCAGGCGGGGGCGACGAGGAGTTCGTTCTCGTTCAGCAGGGCCCGGCCTATGGACCGGCGCAGCGCCGCGGGGCCGGTGTGTCGGCCCGGAGGGAGGCGGACGAGGTGCTTCTCCGTCTCGAAGACGCGGGCGGCCCGCAGGTCCCGTACGTCACCGACGAAGATCCGCCCGCCGGGTGCCAGCAGCGGCGCGACGGCGCGGATCACCCGGTCCAGGTAGCCGGCGTCCGGGAAGTACTGGATCACCGAGTTCAGTACGACGGTGTCGAAGAACCCGGTGGGCAGGCCCTCGGTGTCGTCCGCCGTCTGGCACCGCAGGGTGACGCGGCCGGCGAGGCGGCCGGGCAGCCGGTCGCGCAGCGTGCCGATCACCGCGGCGGAGAAGTCGGTCGCCCAGTAGGTCTCGGTGTCCCCGGCGAGCCGCGACAGCAGCAGGCCCGCACCGACGCCGATCTCCAGCAGGCGTACGGGACGCAGGGCGCGGATCCGCTCCACGGTCGCGTCGCGCCAGCGGCTCATCTCCCGGTACGGGAGGGGCCGGCCGTCGTAGCTGCTGTCCCAGCTGGAGAAGTCGTCGCCGAAGGCGGGGAGTTCGCCGGCCGGAAGCTCTCCGGCGGCGCTCGGTGCGGACGGTGTCCGGGCGGCGGGCGCGTAGACCGACTCCCAGACGGCGTTCCACTCCTGTACCTGTACCTGTGCCTGTGCCTGCTCGGACCCGGACACGTCCGTGTCACGCCCGTGGAGGGCCGGCACCACGTAGGCGGTGAGCTGCCGTCGGCCCGGCTCGTCCTCCCGGACGATCACCGCGGCCCGGCTCACCGCCGGGTGCCCGGCGAGTGCGGCCTCGATCTCGGCGGGCTCGGCGCGCACCCCTCGGATCTTGATCTGGTGGTCGGTCCGGCCCAGGTACTCCAGTGTGCCGTCGCCGCGCCACCGCGCCAGGTCGCCGGTGCGGTACATGCGGCTCCCCGCAGGGCCGAAGGGGTCGGCCACAAAGCGGAGCGCGGTCGTCCCGGGCAGGGCCGGGTAACCGCGGGCGAGCTGGCGTCCCGCCAGGTACAACTCACCCGCGACGCCCGGGGCGACCGGCCGGAGCGCCGCGTCAAGCACGTACACCCGGGTGTTGTCCACCGGACCGCCGAGGGGGACCGTGCCCGTCCCGGCAGGCCCCGTGGTGCCCGTCCCGGCGGGGACGCAACTCCACCGGGTGACGTCGATGGCCGCCTCGGTCGGCCCGTACAGATTGAACAACGGAACGCCGAGGAGGCCGAGGCAGGTGTCGGCGAGTTCGGCCAAAAGCGCCTCGCCGCTGCAGATCACGCGCCGCAGCCCGGCCCTCGCCGCGGCTGCGGCGGGCTCGTCGAGGAAGTCGAGGAACATCCGGAGCATCGACGGGACGAAGTGCACCGTCGTCACCCGGTGGGTCTCGATGGCCGCCGCCAGGTACTCCGGGTCGCGGTGCCCGCCGGGGCGTGCTACGACCACCGTGGCGCCCGTGGTCAGCGGCCACAGCAGCTCCCACACGGACACGTCGAATCCGACGGGCGTCTTGTGCAGCACCCGGTCGTCGGCGGTCAGGGCGAACTCCCGCTGCATGCCCAGCACCCGGTTGACGATGGCCTCGTGGGAGACGACGACGCCCTTCGGGCGGCCGGTCGAGCCCGAGGTGAAGATCATGTAAGCGGCCGAGCCGGGCGCCACGGGGACCGGCGAGGACAGGGCTCCACCGTCACCGGCGGGCGCGCCGTCCCCGAGGAGGATCGTGTCCGGGCCGCTGAGGCGGGGGATCCGCTCGACGAGGCCGCGCGTGGTGAGGACGCAGGCCGGGGCCGCGTCGTCCAGCAGCAGCCCGATCCGCTCCGCCGGCAGGTCCGGGTCCACCGGCACGTACACCGCGCCCGCGCGCAGCACGGCGTGGACGGCGACGAGCAGGTTCGCCGAACGCGGCACGGCGACGGCCACGCGGGTCTCGGGCACGGCCCCACGCCCGCGCAGCAGCGCCGCGAGCGCCGCCACCCGGGCGTCGAACTCGGCGTACGTCAGCTCCTCGGTACCGCCCCCGCCGTCCCCGTACACCACGGCGGTCGCGTCGGGCGTGGCCGCCGCCCGTGCCGCGACCAGTCCGGGCACGGTGACGGGCGGCACCGGCACGGCGGTGTCGTTCCACTCCGCCAGCACCTGCCGCCGCTCCTTCGGGAGGAGCACGTCGACGGTGCCGACGGTCCGGGTGGGGTCGACGACCGGCCCCTCCAGCAACCGCACCAGCCGTTCACCGACGAGGGCGATGTCCTCCGGCGAGAAGACGCCGATCCGGTAGCCGAACCGCAGGCTGAGCCCGGCGGTTTCCGGCACCACCAGCAGGGTCAACGCATAGTGGGTACCCGCGTGGACGTGCGGATCGGTGATGCCGAGGCCGGGGCCCGGCCGGAAGGTGGCCGGGTCGACGGGAAAGTTTTCGAAGGTCAGGACGGTGTCGAAGAGCCGGTCGAGCCCGGTCGGGCGGGTGATGTCCGGCAGGCCCAGGTGCGCGGCGGCCGTGAGGCGCGACTGTTGGCGCTGCATCCCGCGCAGGACACCGGGCAGGTCGTCCGCCGGACGCAGCCGTACGCGCACGGGGACGGTGTCGACGAACAGCCCGACCATGGACTCGGCCCCGTCGATCTCGGCGGGACGGCTGGCGACCGTGGTGCCGAACACGACGTCGTCGCGCCCGGTCAGCCCGGCCAGGAGGAGGGCCCAGGCGCCCTGGACGACGGTGTTGAGGGTGAGGCCGTGCGCGGCGGCCAGGTCCCGCAGGGCGTCGGTGGTACGGGCCGGCAGGTCGACGGTGTACCGTCCCTGCGCCGGCTCCGCCGCTTCGGCGGCGTCCGGCACGAGGAGCGTCGGTGCGTCGAGCCCGCCGAGCGCGGCACTCCACTCGGCGCGGGCCGCGTCACGGTCCTGCCGTCCGAGCCAGGACAGGTACGCGCGTGGCGGGCTCGCCGGCGGCAGGGGCTCGTCGTGGTACAGCGCGAACAGCTCACGGCCCAGCAGGGGCAGCGACCAGCCGTCGAGCAGCATGTGGTGGTGGGTGAAGAGCACGGCGTGCCGCTCGGGGGCGAGCCGCACCAGGGCGATCCGCAGCAGCGGGGGGCGTGCCAGGTCGAAGCGTCCGGCCCGCTCCTCGGCGGCGATCTGCCGCAGTCGCCGGTCCCGCTCCTGGGCGTCGGTGTCCGTGGGCGGCTCCGTGAGGTCCACGTCGCGCCAGGGCAGCTCGACGTCGTCGAGCACCACCTGCGCCGGTACGTCGGCGGCGTCGGCGACGAACGCGGAGCGCAGGACGGGGTGCCGGCTCAGCAGGGCGTGCCAGGCCGCACGCAGCCGGTGCCCGTCCAGCGGGCCCTCGACCGTGAAGCCGAGCTGCACGGTGTAGTCGTCGTCCCCGGCGGCCTGCGCGTCGTGCAGGGACTGGAACAGCAGGCCCTGTTGTACGGGAGTCAGGGGCAGGGCGTCCGAGAGCCGCGGATAGCGGGCGCGCAGGCGCCGGATTTCTGTCTCGGCGAACAGGGCGGCGTCCGAGGGCTCCGGTACCGGGGAGGCGTCGTCCGTGGCGTCCTCCTGCGGGACCGCGCGGGCGGCGAGGTCCACCACGGTCGGGTGCTCGAACACGTCGCGCAGGGCGATGGTCAGTCCCTCGCGGCGTGCGGCGGCGACCATGCGCATCGCCGAGACGCTGTCGCCGCCGAGGGCGAAGAAGTCGTCGTCGATGCTCACACCCGGTGTGTCGAGCAGGTCGGCGCAGAGCCGGCAGAGGGTCTCCTCGACCGGGTTCCGTGGCGTCCGGCCGCCGCCGGGGACGGCCGCCGCCGGCGCGGGCAGCGCGGCCCGGTCGAGCTTGCCGTTCGCCGTCAGGGGCAGTTCCGGGAGGGTCATGAAGGCGGCGGGCACCATGTACGGGGGGAGGCGCCGCGCCAGCGCCGCGGCCAGCTCGTGTTCGCCTGCCACCGGCTCCGTGCCCGGGACGAGGTACGCCGTCAGCTGCCGCCGGCCCGGCGTGTCCTCGCGGAGCACGACCGCGGCACGGTCCACGCCCGGCTGCTGCACGAGCACGGCCTCGATCTCGCCCGGCTCGATACGGTGTCCGCGCACCTTGACCTGCTGGTCCGCCCGGCCCACGTAGGCGAGCCGGCCGTCCCGCGTCCACCGTACGAGGTCGCCGGTCCGGTACATGCGTGTGCCGGGGGCGCCGAAGGGGTCGGCCACGAAGCGCTCGGCCGTCAGGCCGGGCCGTCCCGCGTACCCGCGCGCCAGTCCGGCGCCGGCGATGTACAGCTCGCCCACCACGCCGGGCGGCACGGGGCGTGCCGCCCCGTCCAGCACGTACACCGCGGTACCGGCGATCGGCCGTCCGATGGTGACCGTCGCCGCTTCGGCGTCCTCGGCCGACAGGTCCGCCGCGGTCGACCAGACCGTCGTCTCCGTGGGTCCGTAGACGTTGGTCACCGACGCGGCGGACGCGACGAGTTCACGCGCGAGTGCGGCCGGCAGCGCCTCACCGCCGACGAGGACCCGGACGCCGCCGAGGACGGGGGCGACCTCCGCGGACACCGCCTGCCACAGGCTCGGCGTCGCCTGCATCACCGAGACATCCTCGGTCAGCAGCAGTCGCCGCAGCCGTGCCGGGTCGCGTGTCTCGTCAGGTCCGGCCACCACCACCGCGGCACCGGCCACCAGGGGCGCGAGCAGCTCCAGGTTGGCGATGTCGAAGCCCAGCGTGGTCACGGCGAGCAGGCGGTCGCCGCCGCCGAGGCCGGCCCGCCCGGCCATGTCCAGCAGCAGATTGGCGAGGCTCGACCGGGGGACGACCACGCCCTTGGGCCGTCCTGTCGACCCCGAGGTGAAGATGACGTACGCCGCGGCCGCACCGTGCACCGTGGCGGGCGGCGCTGCGACGCCGGCCTCCGCGGGGGCATGAGCATGGGTGTGGGCGTCGGCGGGGGCGACGTCCCACGGCCCGTCGGTCAGCACGCGTCGTGGGCCCCGCGGCACCCGCTCGGCCAGTTCGTCCGTCGTCAGGACCACGGCCGGCCGTGCCTCGGCCACCATGAGTTCCAGCCGCTCCGCCGGGTGCGACAGGTCCAGCGGCAGATAGGCGGCGCCGGAACGCAGGCAGGCCAGCACGCCGGCCACCAGGTCCACCGAGCGTGGCAGCGCCAGCGCCACGCGGTCCTCCGGCCCCACTCCGTGACCGGTCAGGACGCCGGCCAGCCGGGCCACCCGACCGACCAGTTCGCCGTACGTCAGGGACGCTCCCCCGGCGGTCACCGCGACGGCGTCCGGAGTCCGGGCCGCCTGCGCCGCGACCAGCCGCCACGGGTCGCTCTCCGAGGTCCTCCCCGGGGCGCTCCCCGGGGCGTTTTCCGCGTCGCTCTCCCCGGCGGGGGCGACATTGCCGGCGGCTCCGGCGCCACCGGACCAACCGCCCAGCACGCACCGGCGCTCGTCCTCGTCGAGCAGGTCGCCGTGGCCGATCGGCCGCGCGGCGGCGTCGTCCCCCGCGGTGAGCCTCTCCAGCATCCGCAGGAACCGCTCGTGGTGTCCGGCCAGTTCACCGGCCGAGTACAGCTCGGGGTTCCCGTCGACGACGGCCTTGATCGCGTCGCGCTGTCCCGGGCGCCCGCCGTAGCAGGCGACCGACAGGTCGGCCACCGGCCCCACGGCCAGACTGTGCAGGGTGCCGTGGAGGCCGCCGAAGGTGAAGTTCTGGCCGAACGGCATGACGTTGACGACCGGCCCGTAGAGCCGGCCCCCCGCGAAGAGACCGAGGTCGCGGGCGAGGTCCGCCTCCGGATAGCGCTGGTGCCGCACCGCGTTCTTCATCTCGGCCGCGACCCGGGCGGTCAGCTCGCCGTACGTCAGGCCGGGGTCCACCCTCAGCCGCAGCGGGACGACGTTGGACACCATGCCGGGGGCGGCCTCCGCGACGGAACCGACGCGCGCGGTGACCGGGAAGCCCAGCACCAGGTCGTCCGCCCCGGTCATCCGGTGCAGATAGGCGGTGACGCCCGCGACGAAGGCGGCCGGCCAGCTCGACCGGCCGCTCCGCGCGACCTTCCGCATCCCCGACTCGGTCTCGGGGCTCAGCCATGAGGTCCGCCGGTGCACCGGGGCGGAAGGCGGCGCGGCCTGCTCCACCAGCCCGGCCGGTGCGGGCCGGCCGGCCATCCGTTCCAGCCAGTACGCCCGGTCGGCGCGGAAGTCGTCCGAGGCCCGGTAGGCCGCCTGCTCGTCCAGCAGTTCCCGGACCGGCCGCAGGGCGCCCTCCGCCGGGTCGCGCCCCTCGGAGAGCGCGGTGTAGACGGCCGCCGCGCGCCGTACGGCGATCCCGGCGCCGAACCCGTCGCTGATCAGATGGTGGATGCCCGAGTACCACCAGTGGCGCTGCTCGGCGACGCGGATCACCACGCTCGTGAGGTTCGGCAGGTGCCCCAGGAGGCGCGGACGCGCCATGTCTGCCTTCATCCAGGCGTGTGCCGCGGCCTCGGGGTCGGCCTCGGCCGACACGTCGACGAAGAGCTGCTCCCACGCACCGGTCGGCTCGACCCACTGACGCAGTTCACCCTCGTGCTCCCCGATCCGGACGCGGAACCCGTCGGCCTCGTCGAGGAAGCGGCGCGTCGCCTCGGCCAGCAGCGCGAGGTCGAGCGGACCGGCGATGTCGACGTAGATGCCGAGGTTGTAGGCGCGGCTCTCCGGTGCCAGCTGCTGGCCGAACCAGATGCCCGACTGTCCCGGGGTCAGCGGCAGGCCACAAGGGTGGTCGTCTAGCACGTACGTAACTCCCAGGCATACGGATGAGCGGTGAGCGTGGCGCGGCCTCGGTACCGGACCGGAAAGCCCTGGTGACCACGGCACTCACCGCGTCGACCGACCTCGGTCCGTGATGATTGACTGTCACCTCGGTGTCTAGCACGGCGAGTTGACCGGCCGGGGTACCCGCTCGCAGAAAATGATCTTCAGGTGAACTGTCCCGCACCGCGCGGGGCCTCCGCGGCGGTCGGCACCGGGTCGGAAACCGCGTATTCCGCCTGTGGCGCACGCCCGGCATTCACCCCGGCATCACTTGCGGGGACCTCTTGTTCACCTGGTTGAATCTCCCCCCAACTGCGGCGATATGTACGGTCCGGGGCGGCATCCGCCGTCCGCGGCCGGATGCCATCATCGAGCCGTCACGGCGCCTCTTCGGTTCCGCGTCCCGGGCCCTCCGCCGGCACTCACCGCGCCCCGCCCCTCCCGACCCCTTTCCCATCCCTTCCCGATGCTTTCCCGACCCTTCCCGCCGCGCCGTGCGGCAACGACCCCCCGAGGACCCTCATGGCGCAGCTCGGCACCCCTCCGATGAGCCCCGCCGAAACCCGCCGCGCGTTCCGCGCCCTGCTGCTCGGCCTCTTTGCCGGCCTGCTGTCCAGCACCGTGGTCGTCTCCGCGCTGCCCCGCGTCGTCGCCGACCTGGGTGGCAGTCAGGCCGCCTTCACCTGGGTCGTCGCGGCCACGATGGTCTCCTCCACGCTGAGTCTGCCGCTCTGGGGGAAGCTCGCCGACCTCACGGACCGCAAGACGCTGATCCAGTGCTCGCTCGGCCTGTTCGCCCTCGGGTCGGCGTGGTGCGCGCTGGCCGGTGATGTCGGGCAGCTCATCGCGGGCCGGGCCGTGCAGGGGCTGGGAGTCGGCGGGGTGAACGCGCTGGCCCAGGTCATCATGGCCGCGCTGGTCCCGCCACGAGAGCGTGGCCGGTACAACGGCCGCATCACGCTGGTCATCACGGCCGGAACGGTCGCCGGCCCCCCGCTCGGCGGCCTCCTCACCGACACCCCCGGGGTGGGCTGGCACGGCTGCTTCCATCTGGGCGTGCTCCTCGCGGCCGGCGCCGGACTCATCCTCCACCGGACACTGCGGCTGCCCGCGCCCGGGGCCGGTTCCGGGCGTGCGACGCGCGGATCCCGCCCCGATCTCTGGGGCGCGGCCCTGCTCACCGCGGCGGTCGGTACGCTCCTCCTCGCCGTCACCCGGGCCGGTGACGGCGTCCCGTGGGTGTCCTGGCCGACCGCGGGAGCGGCCTGCGCCGTGCTCGTCCTGGTCGTGCTGTTCGTCCGTCGCGAGTCACGGGCCGCCGATCCGCTGGTGCCGCTGCGCCTGTTGCGCGACCGTACCGTCGCCCTGTCGGCGCTCGCCGGTTTCGCGGTCGGACCGGCGCTGTTCGCCGCTCCCGCCCTGCTGGGTCAGTACTTCCAGACCGCCCGGGCGCAGTCGCCGGCCGTGTCGGGCCTGCTGACCCTGCCGATGATCGCGGGTCTGCTGGTGGCCTCCAGCGTCGCCGGCCGTCTGATCGCCGCGCGAGGCCGCTGGAAACGCCTCCTGACCGTCGGAGGCCTGCTGCTCGTCCTCGGCTTCTCGCTCATGGGCACCGTGGGGGCGGACACCCCACTGCCGCTGGTGAGCGCCGCCCTGTTCGCGGGAGGCGCGGGCGTCGGCATCGTCTCGCAGAACCTCGTGCTGATCGCCCAGAACGCGGCGCCGCCGGACGGCCTGGGCGCCACCACCACTTTGGTGGTCCTTTCCCGCAGCCTCGGCGGTGCACTCGGGCTCGCCGCACTCGGCTCCCTGCTGACCGCCCGCGTGGACGCCCTGTCCTCCGCACACGCCGCGGCCGGGACCGGGCTCGACGGCGGCCTGCCGGACCTGGGCGTGCTGCCGCCCTCGGCCGCGGAGAGCGTCCGGGCGGTGTACGGGCAGGCTTTCGGCGACGTGTTCGCCACCGCCGTGCCCTTCGCCCTGCTCGCGCTGACCGCCGTCCTGCTGATGCGGGAGACGCCCCTGCGCACCGCGCACGGGGAATTTGACCAGGGGCCGGGCCCCGACCCGGAACAGGAACCGGACTCCGCCCGGTATCAGGATGCCAACCCGCGCAAGGACTTGGACCAGGACCAGGACCTGGATTCCGACCTGCGCCTGCCCCGGGCTTGACTCTGCCGGGGATCTTGGAGTTTCCCTGTGTGGCAGCCTGATCAGGAGACATGCCCGGGTCGTTTCGATGACCGATGCATCTGTCGAGGTGCCCGTTGTCTCTCTGCCCCCGTTCCGGTGAGCGAGTACCGTCTTTGACCGCGCAGATCGCACGGGCGAGCAATCCGGGCGGCACGACGGCGATGTGGGTGAGGGACCGGCTGGACAGGCTGTGGTGCGACGAGGACTTCGCCGACTGGTACCCGCGCGACGGCAGGCCCTGGCTCTCGCCCGCACAGCCGGCCACCGTCTGTGTTCCGCAGTTCCTGCCCGGCCTGTCGGACCGTCAGGCGGCCGAGGTGGTGCGCTGCCGCATCGACTTCACATACGCGCCGGCCATGGAGCTGGACGATTCCGGCTTCCACCACAGCGTGCTGGCCGACTTCCGCGACCGTCTCACCCGGGGTGACCGCGCCGACCGGGCTTCGCCCTGTTATGCAGACCTTGGCACCGCCTCCATGGTGGGCGCACGCACTCCCGCGCCCAGAACTATGGTGCCCCACCACATATGCCTCTGACCTGCTCGTTCCTACGGTGTGGCGACACGCAAACGTCCCCGTCACACCCCAGGAAGTGGTGCCGATGTCGTCGCCCGCAGCCGCTCCACCAGCCCCGTCGAACCTCAAGCGCATCGTCGCCGCGTCCCTCATCGGCACCACCATCGAGTGGTACGACAACTCATTCGATCAAAGCTAGGACCTGCTGTTTTCCCGCCACCAACCCACCGGAGTCAGCACCAAACCAGCACCGGAGATTCTCGTGCTGGATGAGAGAGCGGGAAAGTACGCTCAGGCCGGCTCGGGACTCGGCCACGGACCCCGAAGGATGTCACTCACCGTAACAAGCTCACCCGATCGGACGCCGAACCGTGCCTAGACGACAACATGGAGCAGGCTCCACTCAGCGGCCAGGCTCGGGCCCGCCGTCCATCCGTGGCCCACCTGCCCCGAGCCACGGAAGCGCATATGCCCTTGACATAATTCGCGCATGTCGAGCCGTGACACCATCCAGTACGCCCCTGACGTGTGACTCCTCATGATCCCCGGCGATCCGGCGAAGGACTACTCCCCGGGATTCGCGGTCTTCGACGACTCCGCCCCCACCCTGCGCGCGTTCATTCTGGATCGTGGCGATGGCGTCAGCCTCGTCAGCGGGAGCGGTGTGGTCGGACATACCGGCGCAGCCCAACGCGAGAGGAGCGACCTGCGGGCCACCGGTTCCAAGGGTTCGAGTGTGCATGGATCCAGTGCGGCCTCGCCCATGGGCTCGTCCGGGCCGACGGCCCCGCGGCCGGCGACCGCACCGCTGCCGGTCGGGGGAACCTCCGGAAGACGCGACCGAAGCTGCTGCGGGGTTCTGACCGGCCCCAACCCCCGCACGCGGACCACGAACCGGTGCTCGACGTCCAGTCGCGTCCTGGGCAGCCGGGCCAGCGGGTGTCCCAGCTCCCGCAGTCTTTCGGCGTACGCGTCCAGACACCTCCGGCCGGTCCCCGAGCCGATCAGCGCGAGTTCCCCGAGGAGACAGGCCCGCGTCTCGGCCGCCGGATCGTGAAGGTCGTCCGGCAGCTCCCCGAACAAGGGCTCGAGGTCCCGCAGACGTTGCGCCTTCACCAGTCTCGCGGCCACCGAACGCCTCAGTCGGTCGCCTTCCTCACGGGCCTCGGTCCCCAGGGGCAGAAGCCGGCCGACGACGTCCACGGCATACACGGCGCAGTCCCGCGAGCACGTGTCGGCGAGGGTCTCGGCGATCCGCCCGACGGCCCTCGCCGCCGAGGTTCCGCCGAATCGTCCGCCGGACGCCCCGCGGCACAACCGCTCCGCCGCTTCGTACAGCTCCTGCGGCCGCTGCTCGGCCAGCCGCGTCAGCTCCACCGGACCGAACTCCTCCCACCGTCGTCGATCGGAGGCGTCGTCACCAGGTGTCGCTCGGCCGTGACTCACCTCACGAGTCTACGGGCACGGGATCAAGTAATTTTGCCCAGGCACACGTTCCATGGGTGAAGCGTCACAACGGGGGAAGATCATGGGATACCGGCCGAGTGATTGGCATGTCCTTGACCTGGACAAGGACCCGACCCCCGGCGACCCGCAACGGGTGCGCACCCTGGCCAAGGTCCTGCACGGCTTCGCCGACGACGTCTCCGAGGCGCTGCGCCTGGTGAAGGGGATGGCCGGTGAGGGCACGCTGGCGGAGTGGGCGGGCAAGTCCGCCGACGTGTTCAAGGAGGAGTTCTCCGGCGTCCCGAAGAACCTGCGGAAGCTGGAGAAGTCGTACGGGATGTGCGGTGACGCGCTCGCGGACTACTGGCCGAAGCTGGAGCGCGCCCAGGCCCTGGCCGACAAGGCGCTGGCGAAGGCGCGCGAGGCGCGTGCCGATCTGTCCTCGGCGCAGTCGAAGCTCACTTCGGCGGAGTCCTGGGTCGGGCGGGCGACGAGGGAGGCCGACAAGTACAAAGACGATCCCACTGGATCGAGGTCGGACGCGGACAAGCCCGACGAGGCGAAGGTGCGGGCCGCGACCCGGGACGTGCGGAGCGCCAAATCCGCCCAGGACAAGGCGCAGTCGGACGTGTCCGCGGCGCAGGACGCGCTCGCGGCGGCGAAGAAGATGGCCGAGGACGCGCGGAAGATGCGCGAGGAGGCCGCGCGGGACGCCAAGTCGAAGATCGACGAGGCGTCGGACGCGGGGATCCAGAACCGGTCGTGGTGGGAGGAGGTCGGCGACTGGTTCCTCGACAACTGGGACACCATCATCGCCGCCTGCAAGATCGTCGTCGCGGTCGTCGGCATCGTCGCCATGATCATCGGCGGGCCGATCCTGGCCGCGATCGTGCTGGTCGCAGCGCTCGCCCTGCTCGCCGACACGCTCTACAAATACTCAAAGGGACAGGCGTCCCTGTGGGACGTGGGGTTCGCGGTGCTGGAATGCATCCCCGGCATGAAGGGCCTGACAACCCTCGGCGCCCTGGCCAAGGGCGCCAAAACCTTGGCCGCGGGAGGGTTGAAAGCCATGGCCAAGGGGCTCGGAAAGGGCCTGCGCCGAGAAGCCGACGACGCCGCGGCGAAGTCCAAGCCGTCCAAGGGCCGCTGCAAGAACGGCGATCCGATCGACATGGTCTCCGGCGAAATGCTCATGGAGGCGACCGATGTCGAACTTCCCGGCCTGCTCCCGCTGGTACTGCGCCGCACCCACCTGTCCACGTACCAGTGGGGCCGTTGCTTCGGTCCGTCCTGGGCCTCCACCCTGGACGAACGCCTCGAACTGGACGACGAGGGAGCCGTTTTCGCCACCGAGGACGGCATGCTGCTCTTCTACTCGGTGCCCCGGCCGGGCAGCTCCGTCATGCCACTGGAGGGCCCGCGTTGGCCACTGGACTGGGACGGCACACCGGGCACCCCTCTTCGCATCACCGACCCCACCACGGGGATCACTCGTCACTTCGCACCCCGGTCGAGCCCGGCCGCGGCGGACGAGGCCTTCACGCTGCCCCTGGCCGCGATCACCGACCGCAACGGGGCTCGTGTCGACTTCGATCGTGACGCCGACGGCACCCCTGTCGCGGTACGCGACTCGGGCGGCAGGCACCTGCACGTCGACACGACGGACGGACGTGTCACCCGGCTCCGCCTGCGCACCGTGGAGGACGGCCCCAAGAGCACGGTTCTCAGGAGCTTCGGCTACAGCCCCGAAGGAAACCTCACCGAGATCCACGACTCGAGCGGCCGGCCGCTGAAGCTCACGTACGACGAGCGTGCCCGCATCACGTCATGGACCGACCGCAACGACTACTGGTACCGCTTCACCTACGACGCCCTGGACCGCTGCATCGCCGGCGAGGGCGCCGACGGCAGCCTTTCCTGCACCATCGAGTACGACACCGAAGACCGCCGGACGTACTACACGGACGCGCTCGGCAACACGACGACGTACCAGTACGACGAGCTGTACCGGCTCGCCACCGTGACCGACCCCCTCGGCCACAGCGTGCACACCGAGTGGGACCGGTTCGGGCGGCTGCTCTCCCGTACCGATGAGCTGGGCAACACGACCCGCTTCACGCTGGACGCGCACGGTCAGCCGGTACGGATGGACAGGCCGGACGGGACCGGCGTCCAGGTGGAGTACGACGGCTTCCTGCCCGTCGCCGTCACGGAGTCCGACGGTGCGCGGTGGGAGTGCACCTACGACGACCGGGACAACCTCCTCACCAGTACCGATCCGCTGGGCGCGGTGAGTTCGTACACCTATGACGAGCGGGGACACCGGATCGCGCAGACCGACGCGCTCGGCAACACGTTCCGCTTCGAAACGGATGCCGCCGGGCTCCGGGTGAGGGCCGTGGACCCGCGTGGCAGCGTCGTCACCGTGCGACGGAACGCGTTCGGGCGTGTCGTGCGCATCGAGGACCCGGTCGGCGGAACCGTCCGGCAGGAGTGGGACCCGGACGGCCGGCTGCTGTGGCGGGAGCGGGCCGACGGCGGCCGCGAGACCTGGTCGTACGACGCCGAGGGCAACCTCACGTCGCACCGTGACGCCGGTGGCTTCGTCACCGCCTTCGAGTACGGCGCGTTCGACCTGCCGAGTGCCCGGACCGACCCGGACGGCACCCGCTACCGCTTCACCCACGACGCGGAGCTGCGGCTCGTCGGCGTGACCAACCCGCGCGGCGACGAATGGAGTTACCGGTACGACACGGCGGGCCGCCTGACCGGCGAAACGGACTTCAACGGCCGCAGGCTCGGGTACGTCCTCGACGCCGCCGGCCATCAGGTGGAGCGGACCGACGGCACCGGGCAGACGGTTCGCCTCACCCGCGACGCCGCCGGGCGGGTGGTGACGGCACGGACGGACGACGGTGACGTCACCACCCTGCGCTACGACACGGCCGGCCGGCTGATCGAGGCCGTGAGCCCCGGCAGCAGGGTCACCTACGGCTACGACGCCCTGGGCAGGATCCTCACCGAAACCGTCGACGGCCGTACGGTCACCAGCCAGTACGACCCGCTGGGCCGACGGACACGGCGCACCACACCGTCCGGAGCCACCTCGCACTGGTCGTACGACTCGGCGGGACTGCCCACGTCGCTCGTCACCGACGGCGGGGAGCTGACCTTCGCCCACGACGCGGCCGGCCGGGAAACCGCCCGCGGCCTGGCCGGTGCCGCGATGCTGACGCAGTCCTGGGACGCGGGTCACCGCCTCGTCGAACAAGTCGTCAGTGCCGGCACCCGGGGCGGCGCGCGGGTGCGCCAGGCCCGCTCGTACGCCTACCGCGGGGACGGCCAGGTCACCTCGATCACCGACCGACTGGGCGGAACCCGCAGGTTCGACCTGGATCAGGTGGGCCGCGTCACCCGGGTGTCGGCCGACGCCTGGACCGAGACCTACGCCTACGACGAACTGGGCAACCTCACCGACGCCGCTCACCCCGCCCCCGGCGGACAGGACGCGCAGGGCCCGCTGCGGCATACCGGCACGAAGGTCGCCTCGGCGGGCCGCACCACGTACGAACACGACGACCAGGGCCGCGTGGTCCGCGTGATCCGGCGCACGCTGTCCGGGCTGCGGCGGATCTGGACCTACGCCTGGGACGCCGACGACCGCCTCACCGAGGCCGTGACGCCCGACAGCGGTGTGTGGCGGTACCGCTACGACGTGCTCGGCCGGCGCACCGCCAAGTGGCGCGTGCACGAGGACGGCTCGGTCGGCGACGAGACCCTCTTCAGCTGGGACCGCGCCAACCTGGCGGAGCAGCAAAGGCTCCGCGACGGGCGGGTGGAGACCGACACCTGGGAGTGGGAACCGGGCACTCACCGGGCGGCGGCCCAGGTGCGGACCCGTCGGGGCACCGACGCCCCGGACGCGATCGACAGGCAGTTCTACGCGATCGTCACCGACCTGGCCGGAACCCCCAGCGAGCTGATCGACGAGGAAGGCACGGTCGCCTGGCGGGCCACCACCAGTCTGTGGGGACGCCCCCTGGCCGGTGACGACGAGGGCCTCTGCCCGCTGGCCTTCCCGGGCCAGTACCGCGACCCGGAGACGGGCCTGCACTACAACCTGGCCCGCTACTACGACCCGGACACGGCGAGCTACCTCACCCCCGACCCCCTCAGCCTGGTCCCCGCCCCGAACCACCACGCGTACGTCGACAACCCGCTGCGCTGGAGCGACCCGCTCGGCCTGGAGGGCGACGAGCCGGTCCGGATCTACGACGACTCGACCTACGACAAGCATGGTTCGAGCAGCGGTTCGTCGGCCAAGGGAGAGATCGGGCGCGCCCCCGCGAACGGCCAGGCCGCGCTGGACCGGTCCATCACACGGGGCGACGGCAGCAACCCGGACGACTTCCGGCGCATCGGCGTGGACCACGTCAACAACGAGATCGTGGTCCTCGACCGGCACGACTACGAAACCGACAAGAACGGCAAGATCGTCAAGGAGATCTACCATGGCCACGTGCAGGCCTCGTACCCGTCGGGCGCTGTCAAGGAGAAGGACCTGACCAAACTCGTCAGGGCCGGAATGATCAACAACAAGAAGAAACAGAAGGTGCTCCCGCCCAAGTGCGACGGGTGACGGGCGGAGGGGGAAGACCGGTCATGGCGTACGAATGGGACTGGGAAAGCGGCGAGGGTCTGCTGGGTATCGACGACCCCGCGGACTGGGATGCCGCGTTCGAGCGTGGTGAGCGGCGTCTGGGGACGGCGGCGATCGGGTTGGCCTTCAACTGTTCGCTGGAGGAGGCGTCGCCCCGGATCGTCCGGGCGACGCGGTTGCCGGACGTCGCTCAGCGGGGGTTCGCGTTCACCGCGGTGGGCACCGCGGCACGGCTCCACGGGGCATTGACGCCGGAGTTGTACGCCGTGCTGCGGGCGGCCGGCCCCGGCCGCAGGAGCATCGCCGTGAACGCCGTCGACGACACCCTGACCTTTGTGCCGTTCCGGGATCTGCCGCCGTGGCTCAAGCGGTGGAAGGCGTATACGGCGGTCCGGGACAAACTGGAGGGCTGGTGGCTGCGCGCCGAGGACGCGGTGGGGGACGCCTGGCGGGCCCTGCGCGGTCGGCGTTCATGAACCGGGCGAGTACGCACGGTGAGGCCGAGTGAGCGCAGTGTCCGACAAGTCGTACGTCAACGACCGGATCGACGTCGACGACGCCACCGGCACGGTCGGCAGCGACTCGAGCAACGGCGTCATCGCGATCGTCTTCGGTTCCCCGAACGCGAACGGCGTGCGGTCGGGGCGAAGAAGGCGTCGTGGAACTCCGCGCCCGCCGTCGCCCGGCCCCCGTGCACCACTCCGGCGGGCATCCCCAGTCCGTACCCCTCGGACACGGTGAAGACGCGGTCCTCCACCCGGAACGTCAGCGTGCCCCCGCGTACCCGGACGAGCTCGTGCAAGGGGTGCGAGTGCGGCGTCCACTCCGTGGGGACGCGGGGAATCCGGAACCCGGCGATGACGGCGGAAGGGTCCGCCTCCCGCTCCGGGAGCGTCACGACCCGGCGCACCACGGTGCCCGCCTCGCGCCGCCGCATCCCCGGGTTCTCCTCACCGCGGGACGATCGGACCATGCGGACGAGTCCATCCGGGGCCCGCACCGGCGCCGGGGCCCCTGCCCTGCGGCGAACCGGTGAGCGGCGCCGCGAGGCCGCGCCCGAAGGATGTGAGACCGCGCCCGGAAGACGCCTGGTCCTCCCCTCACCCCTGTCGCGGGCCTCCCGGGCGGATTGCGGTGATCGACGATTCACGCGCACCTGACGCACCGCCAGGAGAGGCGCCATCCGGGTTCGGCGCCTTCGTATGCCGTGGGTTCGCAGAACCGTGCCGGTTCTGACGCGTCAGGGACTTTGCGTGTTGCGGTTCTGTCCGGTTGAGCACGTGAGTCCCGGTTGATCATGTCCATCCGAGTGCGGCCAGAGGGCGGCCTGGGTGGCGGGCGTGGTGGCGGGTGGCGGCGGCGGCGATGTTGGTACGGCCGTCCTGTCGGAGGACGCTGATGGCGAGGTTGCGGAGGCCGGCCATCACGCGGGGCAGGCGGCCGGCGCGGATGGTGGAGGCGTCCTCGGCGAACGTGGTGTCACGGACGTGGTGGAGCTGGTTCTCGATCTTCCAGTGGCCGCGGATCCAGGCCGCGATCCGGGCTCCGGAGGCCGCGCCGGGTGGGAGGCTGGTGACGAAGTACAGCCGCTCGATCGTGATCTTGTTGCTGGTCAGGTCCTTGCGCCAGCGTATGACGCGCGGGGCCTGGCGGGCACCGGGACAGCTGAGGTGCTGGAGCGTGACCGTCTTCAGGTGTCGGACCTCGAGCCTGCCTCGGCCCATGGTTCGCTCCTTGGGGTCCAGGGCGACGTCGGCCCACGGCAGTGTTCACAACTACTCGAGCAGACCAGGGTGGTTGCCCTTGACGGCAGCGATGTAGTGGGCGCCACGGTCGCGCAGCCACCGGCCGTTCGCGTGCTGCGTGTGCGCCGCGTCGGCGGTGATCACGGTGTTGTCCAGGTCGAGGTCGTGCAGGAGCGAAACAAATGCGCGTGTCTCGTTGCTCTTCGCCTCAATCTGTTGCTGCCCGAGGGCCGTTCCGGTGTGGTCCATCGCGGCCAGCAGCCACACCGCCTTCCCACCCGCCGCTCGTGAGCCGCGCAATTGTTTCCCGTCGACGGCGACCGCCCGCCACCTCGCTTTCGCCGTGGTCCGGCCGACGGCTCTGGCCCGCAGGGATGCGCTCACCGCGGCGTCGAGGACGTCACCGACGAGGCGGGTGAGCAGCCGCATCACAGTGGCGGGGTGCGGCAGCGTGACGACCGTCTTGGCGAACGGGTCGACGGCGAAGCCCAGGGCCATGCTCGCCCAGACGGGCGCATCGCTGATCCACTCGGCGATCGCTGTCAGGGACCTCGCTCCGGCCAGCACTCCGGCCGCGGCAGCCGTCACCATCGCCACCAGAGGAAAACGTCGGCCACGGCGGTCGCGTGGATCAGACAGGCCGGCAAAAACCGGGCCAGGCACACCGCGTCCGACAGCGGTTGCGGGGAAAGGGTACGGGCCAGTTGCTCCAGGCCCGAGGGGATGGGAGAAGCTGAGACAACAGGCACGGTTTTCGGTTGTGGGCATGCGGATTCGCTACCTATCGATCAGAAACTCATGGAGTTCTCGTCCAGGACGTAGCGGACGGCGGGGCCGCCGAAGTAGCCGCGGACGATGTGCGGTTGCCGCTGGCGCCTGCGGAAGAAACGGCGGGTCTCGGCGGCGAGTTCGGCCTGGCCCAAGCCGGGTCGGCCTATCAGTCAGGTCGCCTACCGCGTAACGGCCCTGAGCCGATCAGCCCCAAGATGTCCGAGTTCAACGGAGTGCAGTCAGCACCAAGTCAGCACGGGAGGGGTGAGCACAGGTGATGACGTGGGCTTTTAGTCAGCACCAAACCAGCACGGGAGTCAGCACCGCACCGTCAAATCACCCTGAACTGCGCGTCCTCGACGGCACTCGTTTCGACCACCATCGCTCCCCTGAACCGCCTTTCCACGAGCCGGCATGGTGGCCGCACGCATAGCGAACCCTCGAACTATGTTGCCCCGCCACATGTGCGCCTGACCTGCGGATTCCTACGGTGTGGCGACACGCAAACGTCCCCGTCACACCCCAGGAAGTGGTGCCGATGTCGTCGCCCTCAGCCGCTCCACCAGCCCCCGCCAGCCTCAAGCGCATCGTCGCCGCGTCCCTCATCGGCACCACCATCGAGTGGTACGACTTCTTCCTCTACGGCTCCGCCGCCGCACTCGTCTTCAACAAGCTGTTCTTCCCGGGCTCCGACCCGCTCGTCGGCACGCTGCTGTCGTTTCTGACGTACGCGGTCGGGTTCGCCGCACGGCCGCTGGGTGCGTTGGTCTTCGGGCACTACGGGGACCGGCTCGGGCGCAAGAAGCTGCTGGTGCTGAGTCTGCTGCTGATGGGCGGGGCGACCTTCGCGATCGGGTTGCTGCCCACGCACGCGACGATCGGCAGCGCCGCGCCCGTGCTGCTCACCGTGCTCCGGCTGGTCCAGGGGTTCGCACTGGGCGGCGAGTGGGGAGGTGCCGTGCTGCTGGTGTCCGAGCACGGGGACGCGCGGCGGCGCGGGTTCTGGGCCTCGTGGCCGCAGACCGGTGCTCCGGCGGGCCAGTTGCTGGCGACCGGTGTGCTGTCCTTCCTGACCGCCGTGCTCTCGGACGCGGCCTTCGGCAGCTGGGGCTGGCGCATCCCGTTCCTGCTCTCGGGTGTGCTCGTGATCGTCGGTCTGTGGATTCGTCTCTCTGTCGATGAATCGCCGGTGTTCCAGCAGGCTCTGGCGCAGGCCGAGGCCCGGAAGGCGGACGCCGGCGCCGCTGTGGAAAAGACGCCGCTCGTGGCCGTGCTGCGGCACCACTGGCGGGATGTGCTGGTCGCGATGGGCGCGCGTATGGCGGAGAACATCAGCTACTACGTGATCACCGCGTTCATCCTCGTCTATGCCACCACCTCGGCCGGCGTCTCCAAGCAGACGGCACTGAACGCCGTACTGATCGCCTCCGCCATCCACTTCGTCACCATCCCGGCCTGGGGTGCGCTGTCGGACCGGATCGGGCGGCGGCCCGTGTATCTGATCGGCGCGGTCGGCGTCGGCCTGTGGATGTTCCCGTTCTTCGCGCTGATCGACACCGGCGGATTCGGCAACCTGCTCCTCGCGGTGACCGTGGGTCTGGTGATGCACGGCGCGATGTACGCGCCGCAGGCCGCCTTCTTCTCCGAGATGTTCGCGACGCGGATGCGCTACTCCGGGGCCTCGATCGGGGCCCAGTTCTCCTCCGTCGCCGCGGGCGCGCCCGCACCGCTGATCGCCACCGCGCTCCTCGCGGACTACGACAGCTCCACCCCGATCGCCCTGTATGTCATCGCCGCGAGCCTGCTGACGGTCGTCGCCGTGGTCGCGGCCAAGGAGACCCGCAACCGGGACCTGAACGAGATCGCCCCGGGAGGAAAGGCCCAGGGGCCGGCCCGGAATCCCGCCGGGACCCCGGCCACGACACAGGACGCGCGCACCGGCTGATCACTCCGGCCACCGGCTGTCGGACACCGGGCCGGCCCCCGTACGTCCGCAACGCACGTACGGGGGCCGGCCCCGTCCCGGCTCCGGACCTGGTGCCTACGCCCGTGCCGAAGCCGGTACCGAGAACCGGTACAGACGCAGGGCGAGTTGGATCTCCAGGGCGCGGGCCGGGCTCTGCCAGTCGTCACCGAGGAGGCGGCCGACGCGTTCCAGGCGCTGGGCGACCGTGTTCACGTGCACGTGCAGGTCGTCCTTGGTGCGGACCGGGCTCATGCCGCAGGCGAAGTACGTGTCGAGGGTGCGCAGCAGGTCGGTGCCGCGCCGTTCGTCGTACGCGACGACCGGGCCGAGGGTCCGGTCGACGAAGCCCGCGATGTCGCCCTCTGCGGCCAGGAGCAGCCCCAGGAAGCCGAAGTCCTCGGCGGCGGCACCGTCGCCGGGCCGGCCGAGCACGCGCAGGGCGTCGAGACAGCGCCGGGCCTCCGCGTAGGCGGCCGCCACGGTGTCGGGGCGGGCGGTGAGGTGCCCGAGCGGGGCGGAGGCACCGACGGTGACCGGTTCGTGGACGGCCGTACCGAGTTGGCGGGCGGTGCGACGGGCAAGGTCGGTGGTGGTGTCGCCGGGGCCCAGGGGCAGCAGCAGGACGGTGCCGCCGTCGCGTGCGGAGGCGAGGCCCTGGCGGGTCGCCGCGAGGTGGGACGCCGCGGCCCACAGGCGCCGACGGGCGTCCGCCTCCTCGTCGGCGTCTGCGGCTGAGCCCTCGAGACGGGCGGAGAGCACGGCGTGGGTCGCGTCGAGGTCGGCGTGCAAACGCGCCGCGCGCTCGCGCAGCAGGCGCGGATCGCGGTCGCGGGCGTCGAGCAGATCGTCGAGCAGTTCGCCCCGGACGCGCTGCTCGGCCTCGGCGGCGGAGCGGCGGGCGAGCAGCAGGAGCGAGGTGACCATGGCCGCGCGTTCCAGAGTGCGCTGGTCGACGGGGTCCAGGCCGGGGTGGCCGCGCAGCACGAGGGCGCCGAGGAGTTCGTCGCCCGCGGCCACGGCAGCGATCCAGTCGCGGCCGTGCCGCACCGCGTGTCCCTCCGCGCGGGACGCCTCGAGGGCCCGGGCGGGTGCGGTGGCGGCCTCGGTGAACTCGACCGTGCCGTCCAGGACCTCGGAGACGGCGGCGGCCACGTCGTGGACCCCGCCACCGCGCAGGACGAGTTCGGCGAGCCGGTCGTGGACGTCGGAGGCGCGCTCGATGACGCCGCTGCGGTCCTGGATGATCTCGTTGGCGCGTTCCAGGCCGGCGAGGGCCGAACGGGTCTCGGCGAGCAGGTTCGCGGTGTCGATGGCGGCCGCGGCGAGCGCGGCGAAGGAGCCGAGCAGGGCGATCTGTTCCCGCTCGAAGACCCGGGCCCGCCGGTCCGCGGCGAACAGCACGCCGATGACGGTGTGCCCGAGCATCAGAGGTACCCCGAGGATGGCCACGAGCCCTTCGTCCCGCACACCGGTGTCGATGGGGAGGGTGTGCTCGAAGCGGTCGTCGCGGAAGTAGTCGTCGGTGACATAGGGGCGGGCGGTCTGCGCGACCAGGCCGCCGAGCCCTTCGCCCATGCCGAGGCGCAGCTGCTGGAAGCGGGCCGCGACCGAGCCCTCGGTGACCCGCATGTAGGTGTCGCCCCGGGCCGGGTCGTTCAGGCTGAGGTAGGCGACGTCGGTACCGAGCAGTGAGCGGGCGCGCTGCACGATCGCCTGGAGCACGGCGTCCAGGTCGCGCAGTCCGGCGAGGTCGTGGGCGGTCTCGAAGAGCGCGGACAGCTCGGCCTCCCGGCGGCGCCGTCCCTCCAGGTCGGAGCGGACGCGCAGGGCGAGCCGCCGGGCCTGTTCGAGGGCGGTGATCCGCTCGGTGGGCAGTCCCTCGGCACGGGCCAGGAGCACCGGCTGCTCGTAGGCCTCGGCGGAGGCGCCCCGGGCCAGGAGCTCCAGGAACGGCGTCTCGGCGCTGCTCTGTGCGGGGCGGGCGGGTGCGGGAGCGTCGTGCGTGGGACCGTCGTGCGGCTCGTGCGCGGTACGGTCGTCGGGGCGCGTCCGGCCCGGCACCCCGGCACCGGGGCCCGGGCGCTCGGCGGACTGCACGTGATCGCGGGACATGGTCACAGGATTCCTCATCCCACGGCCGCCCCGTCAGGCCTGTGGACAACTCGGCGGGCGGGGGGCCGTGGGCCTGTGGACGACAGGGCCGAGCGGGCACCGGGTGACATCCGGCGTGGGTTCCGGGGTGAGGCGCCGGCGGTGGGCACCACGGCCGGCGCAGGGATCTCCCGTCACGTCACTCGCACTGCCGGTCGGTCGGTCGGTCGTGGCTCAGTGCGCGGTCCAGCCACCGTCCATGACGAATGAGGTTCCGGTCACGAAGGACGCCTGCGGGGTGCACAGGTACGCCACCGCCTCGGCGACCTCCTCCGGTTCGAGGAGCCGCTTGACCGCGCTGTCCCGCAGCATGACGGTGGCGACGACCTCCTCCTCGGGGATGCCGTGCGCCCGTGCCTGGTCGGCGATCTGCTTCTCGACCAGTGGGGTGCGCACATAGGCGGGGTTCACACAGTTCGAGGTGACACCGTGGGGTGCGCCTTCGAGAGCCGCGGTCTTGGACAGTCCCTCGAGACCATGTTTGGCGGACACATAGGCGGACTTATAGGCCGAAGCGCGCAGCCCATGGACCGAGGACACGTTGACGATGCGGCCCCATCCCTGTCCGTACATATGGGGCAGGGCGCCGCGGATGAGCCGGAACGGTGCCTCGAGCATCACGGTGAGCACTGTGTGGAAGACGTCGGGCGGGAAGCCCTCGATCGGGCGGACCAGCTGCAACCCGGCGTTGTTGACCAGGACGTCCGTGCCCGCGGCGGCGAGTTCGGCGGCGTCCAGGTCCATGAGGTCGAGCACGTGCGGCTCGACGCTGCCGCCGAGGTCCCCGGCCTGATCGGCCAGTGCCTCCAGGCCGACGGCATCCCGGTCGACGGCTCTCACCTTGGCGCCGGCGGCCGCGAGCCGCAGCGCGCAGGCGCGGCCGATGCCGCCGGCGGCGCCGGTGACGAGAGCGGTACGGCCACCGAGGTCGAGCAGGGGGGCCTGGGGGGCGGCGAGGGCGTGGGGCGCGGTCATGTCCCGACCCTAGGCAGCGCCCCTACTCCGCCCCATGTGGTTGCGCCCCACAGTTCAGCCAGAAGTAATGGGGTCGAACCATGTGGGTGCGTCAGTCATGGCTTGCTTGATCCGGAAGCGCCCGAACTCGTTCAGCTCCGGCAACGCGTCCACGGCGAACCAGGCGACATCCAGCGATTCGTCGTCGTTGACCCGGGCCTCACCGCCGACGGCACGGCAGCGGAAGGTGATGTCCATGTACTGGCAGACGTCGCCGTTGTCGTACGTCACCGGGTCCAGCGCCTGGACCATCACGACCCGCTCGACGACGCAGCGCACCGCGGTCTCCTCCTCGACCTCGCGCACCGCGCAGGCCGCGGGCTGCTCCCCCGGGTCGGGGATGCCCCCGATCACCGACCACTTACGGGTGTCGGACCGGCGGTTCAGCAGCACTCTGCCCTCGTCGTCGAAGACGAGGGCGGTGACCCCGGGAAGCCAGAGCAGCTGGTGACCGGCGGAGGCGCGCAGGGTGCTGATGAAATCAGGAGTAGCCATGCCTCAAACCCTAACGGGCAGGTAGGGCCGCTCCACGACGCTTCAGGGGGCGTGCGCCGGATGTACGACTGCGCGTCACCGGCGCGTCCGCCCGCGCGCACCGGCGCCGACGGCCCACGCCAGGCCGCCCGCGGCGACCAGGACGAGGGCGATCTCGGGGAGGGTACCGAGGCGGGTGGCGGGCGTCAGCGAGGAGCGCAGCGGCACCTCCTGCACCAGGGAATCGGCGACGAACATGCCGGTCCTCTGGCGGACCTTCCCGTCCGGCGTGATGATCGCGCTGACGCCGCTGGTCACCGGAACGGTGACGGTGCGGCTGTGCTCGACGGCGCGGACCCTGGACATGGCGAGCTGCTGGTAGGTCATCTCGCTGCGGCCGAAGGTCGCGTTGTTGCTGGGTACGGAGATCAGCTGGGCGCCGTCGGTGACCGTGTCGCGCACCGCCCAGTCGAAGGCCGCCTCGTAGCAGGTGACGAGTCCGACTCCGGTGCCGGCCATGGTGAACACTCCCGGTTCGGTGCCACGGCTGAAGTCCTGGCGGACCATCGACGTCCACTCGTCGTTGATCGCCCCGACCAGGGAGCGCAGCGGAAGGTACTCGCCGAAGGGCTGGATCTGCCGCTTGTCGTAGGTGTCGACGGGACCCTTGTCCGGGTCCCAGAGGACCTGCTCGTTGAGCAGCTCGCCGTCCTTGCCCACCACGGCGCCGACCGAGATCGGGGCGCCGATCGCCTGCGCCGCGCGGTCGATGACGGCACGCGCGTCGGCGTTGGCGAAGGGGTCGATGTCGGAGGAGTTCTCCGGCCACAGCACGATGTCGGGCCGCTCGGCCTCGCCCGCGTCGACGGCGGCGGCCAGGCGCTCCGTCTCGCGCGCGTGGTAGTCGAGGACGGCACGCCGCTGGGAGTTGAAGTCGAGCCCCAGACGCGGCACGTTGCCCTGGACCACCGCGACGGTCGCCGTGCCGTCCTCGGCCGTGTCGCTCACCAGTGGCCGGGCGGCGGCCGCGGCCACGAGGGGCACCGCCACGCTCAGCGCGCCGACGGCCGCCGCGACGCGGCGCACGGTTCCGCTGCGGCGGGCGTCCAGGGCCACGCGCACGATCTCGTACAGGCCGAAGCCGCACAGAACGACCGCGAAGCCGAGCACGGGGGTGCCGCCCAGCGCGGCGAGCGGCAGGAACACGCCGTCCGCCTGCCCGAACGCGACCTTGCCCCAGGGAAACCCGCTGAACGGCACACGCGCGCGTGCCGCCTCCCCGGCGGTCCAGAGCGCGGCGGCCCACACCGGCGTTCCGGGCAGCTTCGAGACCGCGGCGACACCGGCACCGACCAGCGCGACGAAGACCGCCTCGATCACGGCGAGGGCGAGCCACGGGCCCGGCCCGACCTCCACACCGGTCCACACCAGCAGGGGCAGCAGAAAGCCCAGGCCGAAGAGATAGCCGAGGCCGAGCCCCGCCTTCCAGCTCCGCCCGCGCAGCAGCAGGCCGAAGACGGCGAAGGCGGGCAGCGCCAGCCACCACAGAGTGCGCGGCGGGAAGCTGACGTAGAGGAGCAGCCCACAGAGTGCTGCCGTTGCGAACGGAACGAGGCGCACGAGCCACCGGCGCCACGCGCCGGGGGCGGTCTGCGCGGGCATCGGGTCCGACTCGCCGACGGAGGTTGCGGTGACGGTCACTCCGCGAGTCTACGGCGGCCGACCTGGGCACCGACCGTGCCGCCGCCGGGGTGACCGGACCGGCCTGGGCGGTCGCCGGGGACGCCGGGCCGGCCGACGCGCTGGAGGGCCGGCCGACCCCGCACCGGGTGGAACTGTGGCGGGACGCGCTCGGGATGGCGCGTCACGACGCGGGCCCGGGGGGGGCCGGGGCGCTTCGGGAAGCTGAGCACCACGGCCGGCCAGCCGGACCGTGCCGTCCGACGGCCGGCCCCGCTCGGCCCCACTCCGGCCGGCGGCCGAACCGGGCCTCGTCGGGGTGGCACTGCCTGCGTTGGCCTCCGGCCGGGTTCTGTGTGCGCCGTGGCGCGGTCCGCGTGCCACGCCCGTGGTGCTCCCGGCGGGTGCGGCACTGACGGCCGTCACGGCGGTCGCCGCCGTGGAAAGCGCGCTGAGCCTCACCGCGGTCCCGTTGGGGGCGGGCCTGCTCGCGGGACTCGCGACGGCCCGCCCGCTCTCCTCCGGTGCACCGGAGCGGCCGACGGACACTCCCGTACGCGGGGCCCGGCTCGCACCGTGACCGCCCCCGGCGCGGCGGCTCAGCCCGCAGGGTCCGGCCGGTGCGGGTGGAGACGGTCGCGGATGACGCTCACCGCCGCCTCCGCGTCGTCCACGGTGATCGTGAAGGTGTGTCCGTCCCACAGGCTCAGGGCGATGCCCTCGCCACGGCGCACGACGACCGCGGTGCCCTTCTCGGGCCGCCAGCGGTAGCCCCAGCCGCCCCAGTGCCGCGGGGTGACGTGCGGGACGAACTCGGCTCCGGCGACGTGCGACAGCGGGATGCGGCGGCGCGGCACTCCGATGTGGCCGCAGCGCACTTCCACGTTGTCCTCGTCGACGCGCAGCGCGACGTGCACGAAGGCGAGGGTGCCGAACAGGACCAGCAGTCCGGCCGCGATGCACCCGACGACGGCCATGGCCAGCGGCGCGGTGCCGTTCGACCAGGCCGAGTCGACGGCGAGCACGATGCCGAGCGCCATGCAGGCGACACCGATCAGTGCCAGCAGCCACTGCATCCGGTTGGTCGCGCGACCGGTCCAGACGTGGGGGTACGGGGCGTGGGCACCGTGGGGGTGGTCCCTCATACTTTCGAGGTTACTCACGTTTCGCTCCTCGGGTACCGCGTCGCCCGGCGTCACCGCGCCGGCCGGGCGTGCGAAGAGCCGGGGTGCCGGGTGGCCGGGGGTCACCCCGCGGGGGTGACCTGCTGGAGCAGCCTGCCTTCCGCGTAGGTGAGCGCGGGCCGGGGCAGCGCGCCCTCGCGTCCGCTCAGCAGCACGGTGAGGGTGCCGGTCGCCGGGGCCTCGGGGGCGGGCCGCTCACCGAGGCGGCGCATGGCCTGGGCGGCGACCGCTCCGGCGGAACCGTGCAGGACGAGCGGCGGCAGGCCGGGGCGCTGCACCGCGGCCCTGATGCGTTCGGCGACCAGTTCGTAATGGGTGCAGCCCAGGACGACGGTCGTCACCTCGTCCGGGGTGAGTTCGGCGGCGGCGGCGACGGCGGCGTCGATCGCGCTCTCGTCCGCGCGTTCCACGGCCTCCGCGAGCCCCCAGCACGGCACCTCGGTGACGTCGACGCCGCCGGCGAAGTCCTGGATCAGGTTCCGCTGGTACGGGCTGCCGGTCGTGGCCGGGGTCGCCCAGATCGCCAGCGGTCCGCCGCCGGCCGCGGCCGGCTTGATCGCCGGGACGGTGCCGACGACGGGCAGGGTGGGTTCGAGGCGGGCGCGCAGGGCGGTGAGCGCGTGCACGGTCGCGGTGTTGCAGCCGACGATCAGGGCGTCGGGCCGGCGCGCGGCGGCCGCCTCGGCGACGGCGAGGGCGCGGGCGGTGAGGTCCTGGGGGGTCCGGGGTCCCCAGGGCATGCCGTCGGGGTCGAGGGAGAGGACGAGATCGGCGTCGGGGCGGAGGCGCCGTACCGCTGCGGTGGCCGCCAGCAGGCCGATCCCGGAGTCCATGAGCGCGATCTTCACCCGGTCACGATAGACGATGGGCCGTGTCCGGCCGCTCGTCCGGGGCAGACTGCGCACGTGAGCACCCTTGTCTGGACCGCCGTGGTGTCCCTCGCCGCCTGGCTGTGGCTGCTGCTCGGGCAGGGCTTCTTCTGGCGTACGGACGTCCGGCTTCCGCCCCGGCGGGAGCCGGAGTCGTGGCCGTCGGTGTGCGTGGTCGTTCCCGCGCGGGACGAGGCGGCGGTACTGCCCCTGAGCCTGCCGTCGCTGCTCGCCCAGGACTATCCCGGGCGGGCGGAGGTCTTCCTCGTCGACGACGGCAGCACGGACGGCACCGGGCGGCTCGCGCGTGAGCTGGCGGACCGGCACGGCGGACTGCCGCTGACCGTGGGTTCGCCCGGCGAGCCGCCGGCCGGCTGGACCGGCAAGCTCTGGGCCGTGCGGCACGGGATCGGCCTGGCACGCGCGCGTGCGCCCGAATATCTGCTGCTCACGGACGCCGACATCGCGCACGCGCCCGACAGCCTGCGCCGGCTGGTCGCGGCGGCCCGCACCGGCGGGTTCGACGTCGTCTCACAGATGGCGCGACTGCGCGTGGAGAGCACCTGGGAGCGGATGATCGTACCGGCGTTCGTGTACTTCTTCGCCCAGTTGTATCCGTTCCGCCGGATCGGGCGGGACGGGTCGCGGACGGCCGCGGCGGCCGGGGGCTGTGTGCTGCTGCGTGCGGAGACGGCCGGGCGGGCGCGGATCCCGGACGCCATCCGGCAGGCCGTCATCGACGACGTGGCGCTCGCGCGGGCGGTCAAGGCCGCCGGCGGACGGGTCTGGCTGGGGCTGGCGGACGGGGTGGACAGTGTGCGCCCCTACCCGCGGCTGGACGATCTGTGGCGCATGGTGTCGCGGAGCGCGTACGCGCAGCTGCGGCACAGCCCGGTGCTGCTGGCGGGTACGGTCGCGGGTCTCGCGCTGGTGTACCTGGTGCCACCGGTGGCGGTGGTCGCGGGGCTGGTGGCGAAAAGTACGCCGGCCGTGGCCGCCGGTGCGGCGGCCTGGCTGGTGATGGCGGGGACGTACGTTCCGATGCTGCGCTACTGCCGGCAGCCGCTGTGGCTCGCTCCCCTGCTGCCGTTCACCGCGTTCCTGTACCTGCTGATGACGGTCGACTCGGCGGTGCGGCACTACCGCGGGCGGGGTGCGGCCTGGAAGGGCCGCACCTACACGCGTCCGGGCGCCGTGTCCGGCCCCGACGAGGGCTGAACCCGCGGCCCGTCAGGTGTCATGAGGCGTCAGGACGTCTCATGACCGGTCAAGGATCCCGTGCCGCCGGAGCCGCTGCCGGCCGGGGATCACTTGCGGCCGGGGGTCCAGTTCATGCCCCAGCCGTAGACGCGGTCGACGGTGCGCTGCGGACTGACGCCCCGCTCGGGCACCAGGTAGCGGGCCTCGCGCTGGACCACGAGGTCGCCGCCGGTGTTGGTGATCAGGGCCAGGGCGCACACCGTCGAGGGAACGGTGCACTCGTCGAGCGAGAAGTCGATCGGGGCGCCGTGCTGCGGCTGGAGGGTGACTGTGGCGTGCAGGTCGGCGAAGGAGCGGGCGCCTTCGTAGATGGTGACGAAGACGAGGATGCGGCGGAAGTACCGCTGGTGGTCGAGGCTGACGGTGAGGTTCTCGCCGGAGTCCGACGCGCCGGTGCGGTCGTCGCCGTCGAGGTGGATGAAGGGGGGCCGCTGCAGTGCCCCGTACGCGTTGCCGAGGGCCTGGACGACTCCCTTGCTGCCGTCGCCGAGTTCGAACAGGGCGCACAGGTCGAGGTCGAGGTCGGAGTGCATGGCGACCGGACGGCCCAGCTTGCCCGCCCAGCCGGAGAACTGTTTGCGCACCTGCCAGTTGAGGTTCACTCGCAGGGCGCCCGAGGTTCCGCCCTGCTTGGTCAGCGAGACGGAGGGGGCGGCCTTGGTGAGCGTCACCTTGGTGAGCCGGACCGGCGACGCGGCGGGAGGCGGGGGAGGCGCGGCCGGCGGCCGGGCCGGGGGCGGGGCGGTGACCGGGGAGGCAGGGGCGGCGGAGGCTACGTGCTGGGGCTCGTCGACGGTGATGCCGTAGTCGGTGGCCAGGCCCTCGAGTCCGCTGCTGTAGCCCTGTCCGACGGCGCGGAACTTCCAGGCGCCCTGGCGGCGGTAGAACTCGCCGAGCACGAGGGCGCTCTCGCTGGTGGCGCCCGTGCTGTCGAAGCGGGCGGCGACGGTGCCCCGTGCGGCGTCCTTGACCTCGATGTACAGGCCAGGGATCCGGCCGAAGGCGCCGCCGTCACAGGAGGCCGCGAGGATCACGGTCCCGATGCCGGGCTCCACGCGCGCGAGGTCGACGAGGACGGTGTCGGTGACCTGCCCGCCGTCGTTCCGCTTGCCCTCGTGCCGGACGGCTCCGGAGGGGTGGGCGGGCTGGTTGTAGAAGACGAAGTCGCTGTCGGAGCGGACCTTGCCGCCGACCAGCAGGAGCGCGGAGGCGTCCGCGTCGGGTACTCCGGGGCCGGCGCGCCACCCCAGTTCCACGCGGAGTGCCGTGGTCGGCACCGGCGTGTTCGCCCCCTTCGACATTGACATGTCCGCCCCCATCACGTGTCACCCCGCCAGGCGGTACCCGGCATGCGTCGTGTTCCGTGCGCACAACCTAATACCCGTGCGCGGGAACTCCCATGGGGCATGCGCGGGGAGGTAGGTCACCGCAGGTAACCCCGCCGGAACTCGGCTTTTACCAGATAGTCATCCGGACGTACAGACGTTTCATCCGACTTCGCCCGAATTAGCTATCCCAGGGTACGTCGGGCACGGAAAACAACCCTCTTATCGGTCTCCCCAACCAGCACATCGTGGGCTTAACTTATGGCCATGACCTCCCCCCGCTCCACTTATGGCGGCGGCTACCACTCCGCCTCCTTCCCGGACACTCCGATCTACGACTCACTCGTGGCCGAGCGGGGCACCCCGCAGATCGCCCCGATCCGGGTCCCCTCCGCCTATGACGCGCCGGGCAGCCATCTGCCCGCGCTCCCCCCGGCGTTGCCCGCGCTCCCGGCGGCCCCTTCCCAGCCCGCCTACGGGTACCCGCAGGCGCAGCAGCCGGCGCCGCTCCAGCAGGCGCACTCGCCGTACATCCCGCAGCAGGCCACCGCGCCGCGCGGTTACCCCGGCCACCAGCCGCAGCAGCCGCGTCCGGCCGCTCCCGGTGCGGGTTACGAGGCGATGCGCCCCGCGGCCCCGCGTCCGGCGCCGGCGCCGTACCAGGACCCGTACAACAACCAGCAGTACCGCGGGTACTGAGCGGTGTCCGGTGCTCGCCGAGTACCGGACACCGAGCCGTTCCAGGCGGTGAGCCACGGGCCCTGAGCCGTTCCGGGAGGGCCGCAGCCCCCGAAGTCGTCGTCACCGGCTGGCACGATGACCCCATGGGGAACACGCTGCTGCGCTCGATTCACATCCATCCGGTCAAGGGCTTCCGGAGCCTGCCTCTCGGGGAGGTCGTCGTGGAGCCCTGGGGGCCGGCCGGAGACCGGCGCTGGATGCTGATCGACGACGGGGGAAGGGTCGTCACGCAACGCAGGCATCCGCGCCTCGCGCTGGCCGCTGCCGAGCCGTTGCCCGGCGGCGGTCTGGAACTGTCCGCGCCCGGCAGGGCCCCGGTGACAGTGGCCGCGCCCCCGCCGGGAGGCCCCACCGAGCGGGTGGAGATCTTCCGCGACAGGATCGACGTGGCGCCGGCCGAGGACGACGCCGTGCACGCCTGGTGCAGTGCCTTCCTCGGCGCCGAGGTGCGTCTGGTGCACCTGGACGACCCCGCCACGCGCCGGCCGGTGGACCCGGAGTTCGCGCTGCCGGGCGAAACGGTCAGCCTCGCCGACGGCTATCCCCTGCTGCTCACCACGACCGCGTCCCTCGACGCCCTCAACGCCCTGGTCGCCGGGGGCGATCACGCGGGCGAAGGGCCCCTGCCCATGAACCGCTTCCGGCCGAACCTGGTCGTCGAGGGCACCACCGCCTGGGCCGAGGACACCTGGTCGCGCATCACGGTCGGCGAGGTCGCCTTCCGTGTCGCCAAGTCCAGTGGACGGTGCGTGGTCACGACCACCGACCAGCGCACCGCCGAGCGCGGCCGGGAACCCCTGCATTCGCTCGGCAGGCACCGCCGGTTCGGCGACAAGCTGGTGTTCGGGCAGAACCTGGTGCCCCTCGCGCCCGGTACGGTCCGGGTCGGCGATCCGGTCACGGTCCTCGCCTGACGAACGCCCGGACTCCGTAACGCCGTAATCCGCGCAGCCCTCGAGCATGCGCGGGAACCGCGTCGCGGGCCCGCCCGTCGGCCCTCTCCGAGGACTCGGCAGGAGAGCCCTGGGTGATGTCGGGTGACGCCCCCCTCTCTTCGGCGGAACCTCGCGGGGGACGACCCCGCCGGGGGTTGTCACGAAATGATCACGGGCGGGGAGGGGGGGGTGCGCCGGGGCGGGCGATCGGCGGGCTCCGGCACCGGCGGCACCAGGTGCGGGCCACGGTGGTACGGGTTCCCGGGCACGCCCGTGCGGACATCGGTCCGGAGGGTGCCTCCGGCCAGGCCCTGCGCACCCGGGTCACGGCCCGCCGGACCTCCCCGGACGGCACCGGGCACCACGGCCCGGTCCTGGTGCGCCAGAACGACCCGCGGCCGGGCGGGCACTTCCCCCCGTGGACCGGCGGCGGGGGCCGCACAACGGCCCGCCCGCCGGACACCGCGACGGCGACGACACACGCCGTGCCCGCCGGCTTCGGCGCGGCCCTGCTCACGGCTGCCCTGGTCGAGGGCGCGAGACGGCTGACCCTCCGGCGCACGATCAGGCACCGGTACACGGTCCTGGACCAGGCAGGGGACAAAGCGGGCCCCGACCGGGGCAGGACCGGCACCGGAAGCCGACGGCCTTCCGCCTCTGGTCAATCCGGCAGCCGTGCGCACGCTACGGTGGTCCGACCGAAGGAATCGACGACAAACCCGCGTACGACAAGGTGGGGGCACGGCTACGCCATGGCACAGGGCACGGTCCAGGTGACGCACACCGGCACATCGCGGTGGCGGCGCCGCACAGGTGAGTACGCGTCCCTCGCCGCCGCCCTGGAGGCCGCGGCCGAAGGCGACGTCCTCACCGTCGCTCCCGGCACCTACCGGGAGAATCTCGTCGTGGAGCGGGCGGTGACCCTTCGTGGTCCCGAGGGCTCGTCCGGATCGGTGCGCATCGCGCCCCTGGACGGGGTTCCGCTGACCGTACGCGCTTCGGCGGTGGTCCAGGACCTTCATGTGGAGGGGCAGGACGCGGCGGCGCCCGCCCTGCTGGTCGAGGACGGCACCCCGGAGCTGCGGGACATACGGGTGGTCACCCGGTCCGCGGCCGGCATCGAGGTGCGCGGCAGCGCCCGGCCGACGGTCCGCCGTTGCACGGTCGACAATCCGGCGGGGGTCGGCATAGCCGTGCTCGACGGCGGGGGCGGGGTGTTCGAGGAGTGCGAGGTGGTCGCCGCGGGGCAGGCGGGCGTCGCGGTGCGCGGGGGCGCCCGTCCCCGCCTCGAGCGCTGCCGCGTGCACCATGCGGCGGGCTCGGGCCTGACCGCGACCGGGGACAACTCGTCGCTCGAGGCGGTGGGCTGCGAGGTCTACGAGGTGCGGGGCAGCGGTGTCCAGGTCACCGGCCGGGCGACCGCGCACCTCACCGACTGCGATGTGCACCGCACCACCGGCGACGGGGTCACACTCGACACCGACGCGGTGCTGACACTGGCCGACTGCCGCATCCACGACATCCCGGAGAACGCGGTCGACCTGCGCTCCCGTTCCGTGCTCACCATGACCCGCACCACCGTGCGGCAGTTCGGCCGCAACGGCCTGTCGGTGTGGGACCCGGGCACCCGCGTGGACGCCAACCAGTGCGAGATCTTCGACAGCACCGGCGACTATCCGGCGGTGTGGGTGAGCGACGGCGCCACCGTCGTCCTGGACTCGTGCCGGGTGCACGACGTGCCGGACGCCCTGTTCGTCCTCGACCGCGGTTCGCGCGCGGACGTGGTGGACAGCGACCTGTCGCAGGTGCGCAACACCGCCGTGTCGGTGAGCGACGGCGCCACCGCCCAGCTCGACGACTGCCGGATCCGGGAGGCGGCCACGGGAGCCTGGTTCCGGGACCACGGCAGCGGCGGCACCCTCAACAACTGCACCCTGGACGGGATGCAGACCGGCGTGATCGTCACCAAGGGCGCCGACCCGACCGTCGAGCGCTGCACCATCGACTCCCCGGAGGAGGCCGGTGTCTACGTCTCGGCCGGCGGTCGCGGCAGCTTCCTCAACTGCCGGGTCACGGGCAGCGGCGGCTACGGCTTCCACGTGATAGACGGCAGCCGGACGACGCTGCGCAAGTGCCGCACGGAACGCTGCGCGCGCGGCGGGTACGAATTCGCCGAGAGCGGCGCGGCTCCCGGCGCGGGGGGTCCGCTGGTGGAGGACTGCACCAGCGACGAGAGCGGCAGCCTGACGCCGCCGGCGGCACCGGAGCCGGCCGTGCAGACCACCGGCCACTCCCCCGGCCTGCGCGGCGCCCAGGCCCGGGCGGGGGGCGCGCCGAGCCCCGCCGCGTAGGGGCGCCGGGCGGGCGTTGGGGGGGAGCCCCCCGCGTCGACCCTGGGCGGGGCACAGA
>NZ_JBHXQZ010000073.1:0-41672 GCF_042717095.1 Streptomyces sp. NPDC058632
GGCCGGCGGCCCGGCGCCCCGCCCCGCCGCCGTGCCCGCGCCCGACGCGGCGCCCCCCGCCCGGGTGGGGGCCGGTGCACCCGGGCCCCGCCCCGCCCCCGACCTCACCTCCCTGCTGGCCGTGCACCGGCCCGAAGCGGTGTACGTCGCGACGCCCAACCACGCCCACCACCCCGCGGCCGCGGCGGCCGCGGGGGCGGGGGCCGCGGTGCTGTGCGAGAAGCCGCTGGCCGCCGACATCGCCGACGCCGAGCGGCTGGTCGCCGCCTGTGACCGGGCAGGGATTCTGGCGGCGACCGCCTACGACCAGCGTTTCCACCCGGCACACCAAGCCGCGCGGGAGGTGGTGGCCTCCGGAGCACTGGGAACGGTCACGGTGGTGCGGATCACCTACGGCTGCTGGCTGCCGCCCGCCTGGTCGCCGGACGGCCGCCCGTACGACAACTGGCGCGTTGATCCGGCGCGGGCGGGCGGCGGGGCCGCCCTGGACCTCGCGCCGCACGGACTGGACCTGGTGGGTGTCCTGCTCGGAGGGGACGACGTGGCGGAGTTGACGGCGCTGGTGCAGCACCGCGTTCATCCCTATCCGGTCGACGACGGCGCCGTACTGGCCGGCCGCACCGGTGACGCGGTCCTGGTCAGCCTGCACGTCGCCTACAACACCCCGGACACGCTGCCCCGCCGCCGGCTCGAGATCGTCGGCACCCTCGGGCAGCTGACCGCCGTCAACACACTTGGCCAGGACCCCGGGGGGCAACTGTGGCTCACCGGCGCGGACACCGCGCGCCGCGTGCCCGTGCCGTTCGACACCGGCGCGTCCCCCTTCGCCCTCCAGATCGAAAGGTTCTCCGCGGCCGCGGTCGCGGTACGCGCCGGCTGCCCGGTGCAGCGGACCTGGCCGTGGCCGCTGCACCGCGACCTGGCCCTGCACCGGTTGCTGCTCAAGGCGCTGTCCCGCGCCCGCGCGGTCTCCGCGCCGGACACGTCCCTGTTGCCGGTCCCGTTCACCGCCGAGGAAGGCCGACGATGACCCTGATGATGTACGCCTGCACCAACTGCGGACACTGGCAACAGTGGTTCACCACCCCACCCGCCTGCCCGGTCTGCTGCGACGTACGCAACGCACTGCCCGAGGAGGGCTGGGATCTCTCCGACGAGAAGACGGTTGAGGCCCTCCTGGTCGCGGACTGGTACCGGCCCGTGCCGGGCGTCACCGGATTCCGTGCTTCGCCGGCCTTCGGCCTGGGCTCGACGGGCTGGCTGATCGAGGCCGACGGCGGCAACGTCGCCTGGGAAGGCGCCCCCTACTACCCGCCCGACGCGCTGGCTGAGATCGAACGTCTCGGCGGCGTCACCCGGCTGGGCGCCAGTCACGTCCACGGCTACGGCGCCCTGTGGCAGCTCCAGCGCCATTTCGCCCCTCCGGTGGTGGCCATCGGCGTACAGGATTTGCCGTGGACGAAGGCGTTCCGGGTCACCTGGCCGGTGGACGAGCGTCTCGAGCTGGCGCCCGGCCTGACCGTGCACCGCACCGCAGGCCACTTCCCCGGCCACTGCGTGCTGCACGACGAACGCCGAAAGATCCTCTTCTGTGGCGACGCCCTCAAAGTCGACCTGGACGGCACCGTGCCGCGGGCCCTGTCCTGCCACAAGGCCTACCACGCCCGGATACCGCTCTCCCACGACGAGGTGCGCCACTACCGGTCGGTGATCGGCGCACTGGACTTCGAGGCGGTGGCCACCCCCTTCGAGTTCGCCGCCCCGGTGACCACCACGGACGTCCTGCGCCTGTTCGACCACCAGCTGGCCGGCCGTCCCGGCACGGCCGCCCTCCAGCTGGGAGGCGACCGGTGAGCGCCGCCGCCGAACACCCGGTGGTGCGGGCCTACCAGGACGCGCTGGCCCCTGGCCAACAGCAGGACTTCGACATCAGCGCGGCCGACCGCACCGGTCTTCCGGTCGTCTCGGCCGACCACCTGGACGCGGCCGGCGTCCGCAAAAGCGCCTGTGGATACGGAGCGGACCTCACCCGGGCCCGTATCGGCGCCTACGGCGAACTCGCCGAGGAAGTCCTGCTCGCACGGCACATGGCCCGCACCGAACGCCGCCGTGCCTCCTACGCGGAACTGGTGCGCGAACGAGGCCGGGACCGGGTTGCCGACCCGGTCGGTCTCGTGCTGCCGGCCGGCGCGGACTACAGCCTCGAGCACCCCCTGGACTGGGTACCCGCGCGCCGCTACCGCACCGGTGAGGAAGTCATGGTGCCCGCCGAGTTCGCCGCCTCCTGCGGCTTTGACCTGCCAGGTGGTCCGCCGCCCGGCGGCTGGCTGACCACACCGGTCACCAACGGGCTGGGAGCCGGAGACACCCGGAAACGGGCCTTGTCCCATGCGCTGCTGGAGATTCTCCAGCGTGACGGCAACGCCACCGCGCACCGCGCGATGGACGAGGGCGTGGTCATTGACTTGGACGAGGTCAACGACCCGGTCACCCGCCACCTCCTCGACCGGCTCCGAGAGGTCGGCATCGAGGTGCTGCCCAAGCTGGCCTCCACCCAGTTCGGGCTGGCCGACATCCACGTCGTCGGCACGGACGAGACCTCGGGAACGCGCGAGGACGCGGCAGCGCTGGCGCTCACCGCGTGCGGCGAGGCCGCCCACCCGGACCGCGGGACAGCGTTGCGCAAGGCTCTGACGGAGTACGTCTCCTCTCGCGCGCGGAAAGTGTTCTCCCACGGCCCCCTGGAGACGATCGCCCGCATCGCCCCGTCCGGGTACCTCGAACGCGAGCTGTCCTCGCCTCTGACGGAACAGGAGCCCAGAGCGCTGTCGGCAATGCGGGCCTGGGTCTCCCTGGACGCCCGGCGGCTGCGGGAGCTGCTGGAGCCCGCCGTGCTGTCCCGGCGATCCACCGTGGCCTTCTCCTCCCTGCCGACCGTGCCGTCCGGCTCACTCGACGACCCCGCCGTTCTTCTTGAGGACCTGCTCCTGCGCTTGGAGGACTTCGACGTCCTGGTGATCGAGGCGGACGGTCGCGGGGCTCACGCGGTCAAGGCACTCGTCCCCGGCATGGAGGTGGAGACCATGTCCTACGCGAGGATCGGCGAACGCGGAATCCGCAGGCTCATGGAACGCGAGCACCCGCTGGCCGGGGTGGGGCCGCTTCCCCACCCCGGAGCACGGCCGGTGCACCTGACGCCCGAGGCACGCGAACGCCTGGGCGGTCCGGCCTGGTTCGACACCGAAGCCGCGCAGGCGACGGTGGGGGCGCTGTATCCCCTCTACCGCGAACCCGACCGGCACGCACTGGCCCGCACTACCGCAGGAGCGTCCCGATGACACCTCCTGCCGACAGGCTGCGCTACGCCTACAACACCAACGGCATGACCTCGCACCGTCTGCACGACGCGCTGGCCCTGCTGGCCGACAGCGGGTACGACGGCGTCGCGCTCACCGTGGACGTATCCCACCACGACCCGTTCGCACCGAATCTGGCCGCCCGCACGGCGGCGCTGGCCCGCCGACTGGACCGTCTGGGCCTGGGCAGCACGATAGAGACCGGAGCGCGCTTCCTGCTGGACCCGCGGCACAAGCACGAGCCGACGCTGATCACCGCCGATCCGGCCGGCCGGGCCCGCCGCCTGGCGTTCCTGCGTCTGTGCGTGGACATCGCCGCCGACCTGGGTAGTGAGGCGGTCTCGTTCTGGGCGGGCGTCCCGGTGGCGGGCACGGACACCGCCCCCGGCGGAACGGCGTGGGGCCACTTGGTGGAGGGAGCGCGCGCCGTCACCGCGTACGCGGCCGAACGGGGCATCGTGGCGGCCTTCGAACCCGAGCCGGGCATGCTCATCGAGGACTGCGCCGGCTACTCCCTGCTGGCGGCTCTCGTCCCCGGCCTGCGTCTGGCCCTGGACACCGGGCATTGCCTGGTCACCGGAGGTTTGACACCGGATCAGGCGATAGCGCGGCACGCCGGGGACCTCGGCGCGGTCGCCGTGGAGGACATGCCGTACGGCCGGCACGAGCACCGCGCCCCGGGCGAGGGCGACATGGACCTGCCCGCCGTCCTCGGCGCGCTGCGCGCCGTGCGGTACGACGGGCTGGTGAGCCTGGAACTGTCCCGCGACGCACACCGCGCCGACACCCTGGCGGGCTCCGCGCTCAAGGCGCTGCGCAGCGCCGAGGGCGCGGGAGTCGGCAACCCCTCGCACTCTTCCGTCTCACGCGGCGCCGGCGCATCACAGGGAGCACGATGAGGATCTGCTTCGTCTCACGGCGCTACTGGCCGGCCGTGTCGGGCATGAGCGCCTACGCGGAAAACCTGCTGCGGGCCCTGACCGCAGCAGGCCACGAGGTCACCCTGGTGTCGCAGTACCGTGGCGACCGCCAGGGCCGCGCCGTTTACGGCGGCGGTCCTCCCCCGCCCGAGCGGGTTCCTGACGGTGTGCGTCTGGTGGCGCTGGAATCCCGGGGTGAACAGGCCGTGGGCGACGGACTGCCGGCGGACTTCGAAGCCGACGTTGCCGCACTGCGCGACACGATCGCCGGCCTGCACGCCCACGAGCCACTGGACGTCCTGCACGCCCAGTACGGCTACCCGACAGGACTGGCTGTGCTGGAGGCCTCCGAGCGGCTCGGAGTCCCTGCCGTGGTCTCCATCCAGGGCGGCGACGGCCACTGGGTCGGCACCTGCTGCACCACCCACCGCACGGCGATCCGCCGGGTACTGCGAGACACCCCAGCCCTCCTGATCGGCTCATCGTCCTTCAGGGACGCAGTCGCCGTCCGCCATCACATGGCGGCCGAGCGCTTCACCGTGGTTCCCGGAGCCACCGACACCGATCTCTTCAGCCCCGCACCCGAACGGCAGCCGGGGGCCCTCGGCGATCCGCCGGTGCTGATCTACCACGGCCGGATCGATGTCCGCAAAGGCGTCCTGGACCTGCTGGAAGCGGTCCGGCTTCTTCACGCCGGGGGAAGGCGGCTACGGCTGCGCTTCTCCGGTACCGGCCCCGACCTGGACCGGCTGACCCACCAGGCACGACAGCTCGACCTGGCCGACACCGTGGAGATTCTCGGCCCCACCGGTTACCACGACGCCCCCGCCGTCTACCGCACAGGGGATGTCTTCGTCAGCCCCACCTGGGCCGAGGGGTTTTCCAACACCATTCTCGAAGCGATGGCCAGCGGACTGCCTGTGGTGTCCACCGGCGTGGTCGGCGTGGTGGACTGCGTACGTGACGGTTTCAACGGGCTGCTGGTACCACCACGCGATCCTCACGCCCTGGCCGAAGCCGTCGGCCGGATGTTGGACGACGCGCCGCTGCGCGACCGCCTCGCGCGCACGGCGCTGCGGCAGGTGCGGACCCAGTGGTCGTGGTCGGTGGCCGCCGCGCGCATCTGCGTCGTGTACGAAGAGGTGCGCGCCGCATGGCCGACCAGAACGACGACCGGAGAAGCCTGGGCCGGCAACGGCACAGAACCCGTCGTGGACTTGTCCTGCCGGTTCCGCCGCGAACCCCACCTGCTGTGATGCCGCCCGTTTCAGGCGTCCGAACCGCCGTCGCCGTCAGCCCGCACCTGGATGACGCGGTCTTCTCCGCGGGAGGCGTACTGGCGCTGCTGTCCCGAACGGGCTGGCACGTCCGGGTGGTCACCTGCTTCACCGCGTCGGTCGACGATCCCTGCCCCTTCGCGCTCTCCACCCAGCTCGACAAAGGACTTCCTCCCGACGTGGACTACATGGCCCTGCGCCGCGCAGAGGACAGGGCCGCCCAGCAACGGCTGGGCACCCTCCGACCGGTCCATCTCTCACTGCCCGAGGCCCCGCACCGCGGCTACGACAGCCCATCGAAGCTTTTCCAGCCTCCCCGCCCCGACGACACGGCGGAAACAGAGCTGCAGCGCCTGCTTCGTCACCACGTTGCGTCGGCGGACCTCGTTCTCGCTCCCCAGGGCATCGGCGGCCACGTCGACCACCTCCTTACCGCCCGGGCGGTCGCCGCCGCCGCACCGTCCCCGCGGATCGGCTGGTGGCGCGACATGCCATATGCCACCCGGGCACCGCAGCCGGACACCGAGTCTCAGCGCAGCATGCTCAACGGGACGAGTGAAGTGACAGTCGACATCGGCGCCGTGCTGGCGGACAAGACCGCCGCAGCACAGTGCTATACGACCCAGCTCGGCTTCCAGTTCGGTGGTAACGGGCAAACGGGTACAGTCCTGTCCTCAACGGCCCGGTCCGAGGCCCTGCGCGCCGGGGAGTCGTACATTGCCGGTGAATCACTGAGGGCCGGGCACGCGGCCCGCCGAATGCTGGAGAGATACGCTCTGTACGGGAGGGGCTCGGCAGTGCGGCAGGCTCCGCAGCGAGCGGAAGGCGGCGGCACAGCCGCCCCGGGTCACTGACACAGGCCCCCGGCAGCCCACACCGCACCCACAGGCGCTGCGGCGCCGGGAGAACGGCTGCCGGCAGTGGGAGTCTCCTGGGACCACTGGAACTTCGGGCTGCGCCAACGGGCACGAGCGTGAACAGCCGAAAGACCATCCGCGCAGGTCAACATCCCACAGCCACCCATCGCGACAGGTCGCAGAGCCACCTGGTCCCTTCCGGAACGACTGACCGAAGCGGAGCCGCCCGGCAAAGCACCCGTCCCACGGCGGTCACTCGGCGTGTCTGCCGCCGCGACAGGGTTCGCGGCACTGCCACCAGCGGCAGCGGCGCTCCCTGGGAAGTGGCCGCGTCCCCGGGGAGCGCGTGGGGAGGATCGGCCGCAGAGGACGGCACGTCCGTGAAAGGCGCCGAAAGAGGTAACCGCTCTGGTCGGCCACGGACGTTGTCCAATCATCGTAGAACAACGCCACCAGTGTCCTGGGCCAGTAGTTGATCGTTGGTGGTTGTGTGACTTCTGCTGCTGGTGCGTCAGTCCCTCGTCGGGGCCCGGAACTGGAACCGTTGCCGCTCTCCGATGACGAGCGGGCGGTGCGGGGGCGGTGGATGCGGCGGGCGCCGTCGGCCCAGGCGCTGGCCCTGCGCGCGCGGATCGTGCTGACGTGCGCGGGTCCGGAGGCACCGCCGGTCGTCGCGGTCGCCCGCGAGTCGCGGGTAACCGCCGACACCGTCCGCAAGTGGCGGCGCCGGGAACCGGCCGCCCGCCATCCGCGTTGACCAGGTGGAAACGTCCGTGGTCAAGACGCTGGAGGAGCTCCTCGATTCCCTCGCCCGCTTCTGCCGACGGATCTCTGGCGCAGGACACTGGCTGGACAACGTCAGAACGCGGGTGCCGAAATCGTCACCCTCGACCAGCCCCGGCAGCGACCCGCCCTCACGCAGCGGGCGAGGTAACCGGTCGCGGTCACTTCCCTGAGCATCGCCCCAGGCCACGGGCGGCACGTCACCCCGTGTCACAGGCGGCCCGGGCAGAGCGGGCCCGTACTCCGACAGGGAAACGACAGCTGCGGCTTACGCCCGTCCGACCGTGTACGGGTCAAGCTCGACAGCGCCTGAACAGCGCGGGCACGCCGACCGTACCTCTCCCCAGATCACGCAACCCCCCGGAAGGGACATAGCCGCATGACCAGCGCATCGCATCAGCTCGCATCGGGACCGGCCCGTCGAACCGTCGTGGCGGCGGCCGGAGCGGCGGGCCTCGCCGTCGCGCTGACCGCCTGCGGGGGCTCCGACGAGTCCTCCGGCTCGTCGGACTCCGCCGCTCCCGGCAACTCCCCGGACAACAACGCAGCGACCGGCGACGGTTCGGGCGACGAGGGCAACGAGGCCACCGGTGCCGCGCTCGCCTCGGTCGCCGACATCCCCGAGGGCGGCGGGAAGGTCTTCGCCGACAGCAAAGTGGTGGTCACCCAGCCGACGGCGGGCGAGTTCAAGGCGTTCTCGGCAACCTGCACCCACCAGGGGTGCGCGGTGAAGAGCGTCGCCGACGGGGTCATCAACTGCCCCTGCCACAACAGCAACTTCTCGATCACCGACGGCAGTGTGCAGAGCGGCCCGGCGACCAAGCCGCTGCCCGCCATGGAGATCACCGTCAACGGGGACTCGATCACGCTCGCGTGAGCCGGCAGCGCCGGACCGTACGGCGTCGCCGGCCCCTGCGGGCCGACACCTTGTCCGTGGTCGTGAGGGTGGCGGCCACGGACAGGGTGTGACGGGCCATCGCGAGGGTGCAGTCGACGGGCGTCCATCGGTACGGCGACGGCGGCCTGGATCGGGACGGCGCACCGGACGGTGCCGGCCAACTCCCGTACGGACAGTCGCTCGACGACACGGGGAAGGCGGGCCGGGCGGTTGGCACCCGGCCGTCGGGGCGGCGTTCGGCAGCGGCGCGATTCCCCGGTCGTCGGCGGCCGGGCGGGTGAGACCGGGCACCCTTGCATGAAGAAGGAAGACGACTCATCCTTTTCTGACGTGATGTCAGAGGATCTCCCTGACACGACGTGAGAGAAGAGGGGCCGCATGACCGCCACGCAGCGCCGGGGCCGGAAGATCATGATGACGCCGGGCGAACTGGACGACTTCCTCACCGCTCAGCGCACCTGCCGGGTGGCCACGGTGTCGGCCGACGGCGCACCGCATGTCAGCACGCTCTGGTTCGCCTGGGACGGCACCTCACTGTGGCTGTACTCCGTGGTGCGCTCCAAGCGCTGGGCGGACCTGCGCCGAAACCAGCGGGCGGCGATCGTCGTGGACACCGGCGAGGAGTACGACGAGTTGCGCGGTGCCGAGTTGTCCGGGCAGGTGGAGTTCGTGGGCGAGGTACCCCGCACCGGCGAACTCTGCGCCGAACTCGACGCCCCCGAGACGCTGTTCGCGCGCAAGAACTTCGGCCTCGACGAGATTCCGCACGACGGCAGGCACGCCTGGATACGGCTCACCCCGGAGAAGATCGTGTCCTGGGACTTCCGGAAACTGGGCGCGCGGTAACGGGCGGGGCAGGGACCGTCCGGCCTGGCCCCCACGCCCGCCCTAGGCATACGTCCTGGACTCCCCCGCCTGTGGTCCGAGCGCCGCGCCGATGGCCTCGCTCAAGGGACCGATGTCGTCCCCGGTGAGCGTCGACACGGTGACACGGATGCCGGGCGGGGTGCTCATCCGGAAGCGGGTACCGGGCGCCACCGCCCAGCCCGCGTGCAGCAGCCGCGCGACGGCGCCGGTCTCGTCCGGCACGGGCACCCACACGTTCATGCCGCTGCGTCCGTGCGCCGTGATCCCCTGCAGGGCCAGCGCCCCGATCAGAGCGTCCCTGCACCGCCCGTACCGCGCCGCCACCGCCGCCGGGTCCACCGCGCCGCCGGTCCAGAGCCGGAGCACCGCGCGCTGGACCGTGCGGCTGACCCAGCCCGGCCCGAGCCGCTGCCGTCCGCGCACCCGGTCGAGGGTGACCGGGTCCCCGGTGAGCACGGCGAGCCGCAGGTCGGGGCCGTACGCCTTGGCCGCCGAGCGGACGAAGGCCCAGCTGCGGGTGGCACCGGCGAGGGGGTGCAGGGGCAGGTCGACGATGTGATGCCCGTGGTCGTCCTCGATCAGCAGCGTCTCCGGGTGGTCCGTGAGTACCGCCCGTAGGGCACGCGCGCGTGCCGCGCTCAGTGCGGCACCGGTCGGGTTCTGCGCCCGGTCCGTGACGATCAGCGCGCGTGCCCCGCCGGTCAGGGCCCGCCGTACGTCGTCGGGGAGCGGCCCCTCGTCGTCGACGCCGACCGGGACGGTCCGCAGGCCGAGCGCGGGGACGAGGTCCAGCACGCTGCTCCATCCGGGGTCCTCCACGGCCACCGCGTCGCCTTGTCTGAGGTGGGCCGCGAGCACCCGCTCCATGGCGTCGAGGGCGCCGGAGGTCACGGTGACCGGGCCGTCGGGGACGCCGTCGGCGTCCAGTCCGGCGCGGGCGAACCGGGCCAGTCCGGGCTCCACGGGTGCGTGCCCGTAGAGCACCGGTTCCCGGTCGCCCTGCTCGGCCGCGGCCGCGAAGGCCTCGGCCAGCGGGGGCAGCAGCGCGGGGTCGGGGTTGCCGTCGGAGAGGTCCCGCACGCCCCGCGGGACCTCCACCCGGACGGCGTCGCGCGCCGTGGTGGCCGGTTTGGGCCGCACCCGGCTCCCTCGGCGGCCTGCGGTCTCGATCACCCCACGCTCGCGCAGGGTCCGGTACGCGGACGCGACGGTATTGGGATTCACCCCGAGCCGGTCCGCCAACTCCCGCATCGGCGGAAGTAGTTCCCCCGGCCGGAGCACCCCTTCGCCCACCGCGCGCTCGATGCTCGCCGAAATCTCCGCAGCACGCCGACCCGTGATCCGATATTCTCCTAGCACAAAGCCAAGTATGCACTAGTGCAATGGAGGACGCCATGCCGGGGACCCCGCAGCCGCAGCAGCCCGCCGACACCGACGCCCACACCGACAGCTACCGGCCCACCGGGCGCACGGTTCCCACCCGCTCCCCGGACCGTGCCGCGTACGACAGGGACCTGGTGCACGCGATACTCGACGAGGGCTACGTCTGCCATCTCGGGTTCGTCCGCGACGGCGCACCGGTGGTGCTGCCCACGCTCTACGCCCGGGTCGGCGAGCGTCTCTACGTGCACGGTTCGACGGGCTCGCGCCCGCTGCGCGCGGCGGGCCTGGCCGACCCCGGGCTCCCGGTCTGCCTGACCGTCACCCACGTGGACGGACTGGTGCTGGCCCGCTCGGCGTTCCACCACTCGATCAACTACCGCTCCGTGGTGGTGCACGGCCTCGCGTACGACGTGACCGGTCCCGAGGAGAAGCGGCAGGCGCTGGACGCCCTCGTCGACCACGTCGTCCCCGGCCGCGCCGCCGACTCCCGCCCGGCGAACAAGAAGGAGCTGGCCGCCACCGCGGTGATCCGCCTCGACCTGACCGAGGTCTCCGCCAAGCTCCGCACCGGCGGCGTCAACGACGAGCCCGAGGACCTCGCCCTCCCCCACTGGGCCGGCGTCGTCCCCCTGGTCCGCGCCTACGGCACCCCGCTCGCCGACCCCGCCCTGCCCGGCGGCACGGAGCCGCCGGAGTACCTGGCGACCCTGTGACGCCGCGGCCTCGCCCGAGGGGTCGTCCGAAGGGCCTCCCCCGAAGGCGTCTCCCCTGAGAGCCTGCGCCGTCACGCCGGCGCCGCGCCGCCCTCCCCCCTGCCGGTCCGCGCGCCCCGTGCCTCGTCGATCGCGAGCCCCGCGACCGAGCCGAGCATCAGCAGGGTGCCGGCCAGTACGGCCGGGGTGAGCCGCTCGCCGAGCAGGGCGACGGCGAGCACTGCCGCGCTCACCGGTTCGAGGAGCATGATCACGGACACGGTGGCCGACCGTACGACCGCCGCGCCCGCGAAGTACAGGCCGTAGGCGAGAGCTGTCGGGACCGCGGCGATGTACACCAGGAGGCACAGCAGCAGACCGGGATCGCCGGTGTGCGGCACCAGTCCCTCGACCGCGGCGAACGGCAGCAGCAGCACGCTGGTGACGGCGAACGCCCCGACGGTCATGCCGGAGGCGTCCAGCCCGCCGGCACGCCCCCACCACCGGGTGAGCAGGGTCATCGCCGAGTAGCCGGCCGCGGACAGGAGCGCGAGCAGGATGCCCCGCGGGTCCGCGGTCGTCTCCCCGCCGCCGAGGACGAGCACCGCGAGCCCGGCAAGCGCCCCCACGACGGCGGCGGCCCCGCCCCGGCCGAGCCGCTCCCCCAGGAACAGCCGCGCGCCGAGCGCGATCAGCACGGGTCCCGCGCCGAGGGTGACGACGGTGGCCACGGCGAGTCCCGTGGCGGCGACGGCGGCGAAGTAGGCGGTCTGGAACACGGCCAGCCCCACCCCGGTGGCCACCGCCCGCCGCACCCGGGAGCCCGGCGCCTCGGTCACGGCGGTCCGGGCACGCGGGACCAGCATCCGGGCGCCGAGCAGCAGCGCCAGGCCGGTCGCGCAGCGCCAGAAGGAAAGGGCGACCGGCCCCATGTCACTGGTCCGGTAGACCAGTGACGCGGCGGCGCCCGCGGTGCCCCAGGCGGCACCGGCGACGATCAGATAGAGCAGGCCTCGCCCGACGGGCAGGCCTGTGAAGGTGTTCGACACGTGTTCTCTCCGCAGTTGCACAGATACGCGCGCGTACGCACCACTCACGGAAGTGCCTGCGCTGCGCGAAAGGCCGGAAGGGAGCCCCGGGATCAGGCCCGGATCGAACCGGTCCCGCGGGGCCCGCGGACTGCGTCTGCGGGCAGCACCACGACGCCCGGCGGCAGCGCGCCGGGCGCGGGAAGCTCAGGGCCCGCCTCAGACGGCGGGCGGCGGAAGAACAAGTGCGCGCGCATGCATGATCAGCACCCTAGGCCGCGGTTCCCGGTGTGGACAACTCCCTTTCGGCTCCCCCGCTCGCCACCGGGCCGTCGGGACTTCCGGCGGGTGCCGAGGACTGGGCGATGAACGCGCCCGCCAGAACCACCACGCCGCCGATGATCTGCGGCGCCGACAGGTGCTCGCCGAGCAGGACCCAGGCCAGCACGGTGGCGACGACCGCTTCGAGGCAGGCCACCACCCCGGCGACCTGCGGCGAGAGCCGGCGTACGGAAAGCACGCCGGTGCCGTACGCGGCGACCGTGGCGACGAGGACGATCCAGGCGAGCAGCGCGAAGGCCGCGACCGGGGTGCCGTCCATGCGCGCGCTGCCCGCGAGCACCGACCAGTCCATGGACCACGGACGGGCGGCGACGGTGAGGACTGCGGCGCCGGCGAGCAGACCGTAGGCGATCACACCGAGCGGGTCCGGCGCCCGGTCGCCGTGGTCGCTGCCCTGGTCGGAGAGGACGAAGTAGCCGACCTGGCAGCAGGCGGCGCCGAGCGCGAGCAGCAGTCCGACGAGGTCGAAGCCGAGGCCCGACCACACCTCCACGACACAGGCCAGTCCGCCCACCGCCAGCACCACACCGACCGCCGCCGCCCGGGTCACCGGCCGCCGCTGCACGAACCGCACCCAGCCGAGGACGAGCGCGGGCGCAAGGTACTCGACGAGCAGCGCGACGCCGACGGGGATACGGGAAATGGCGGCGAAGTAGAAGGCCTGGACCCCGGCGACGGCGAACAGCCCGAACCCGGCGAGCAGCGCCGGATGGGTGCGCAGCAGTCCCCGGTGGCGCACGGCCAACGGCAGCATGACCAGGGCCGCGCCCGCCACCCTCAGCCACACGACGTGCAGCGGGTCCAGGCCCGCCTCGATCAGCGGCTTGGCGGCGACCCCCGACCCTCCGAAGGCCACCGCGGACAGGAGCGCGAGGCCGAGCCCGAGGCCCTTCCCACGGGTGCTCCGGTCGTTTTGAGTGCTGGCAGAGGTAGGCACCGGCACATGATGCCAGGCACAGACAGGAGCGTCACCCCTCATGACACCTGTCTCACGAGCTGGACGCGCGGCCCGGGGGCGGGCGAGGGGAGGGGAAGGGAAGGGATCCGCTGCCGGGCGGGAGCCGACCGGCCCTCACCACGCTCTCAGCCCTTCGGCTCAGTGAGCAGGGTCGCCGGCCCGTGCCGCCTCGAGGCGGGCGAGGACGCCGCGGTGGTCGATTCCGGCGTGCTCGAGCACCTCCACCGCCCGCGCCTGCGGGTCCACGATGATCGCCGTGAGCAGGTCCACGCCGCGCGCGGGCCCGCCATGACGTGCGGCGCGTTCACGGGCGTGCTCCAGGCCGGCCGCCGCCGGCGAGAACCCGGTGGTCCGCACCGCCACCGGGACGGAGCCGGAGTCCTCGACGGCGCCCTGCCAGCGCAGGCCGTAACCGATGCTGCGCTGGACCAGGTAGCCGAGCAGCCGAGCGGTGCGCGGGCCCTCGCCGAGGACCGCGCACACCTCGGCGTCGGACTCCAGCAGTGAGTGCAGCAGATGGGCGGTGCCGATCCGGCGGTCCGCGTCCCCGACCGCTCTGCGGCGGGCACCGCTGACCACCGCTGCCAGCTCCGCACTGAGTCCGGCACCGTGTTCCGCGCGGTGAATGCCCTGCTCCTGGGCCGGGCAGGCCGACGGCCTGGGGGTACGGTGTTGCACGCCTCCCACCACATCAGTCCCGCGGGTCCGGAGCATCCCCGGCGGGGAGCATCTTCCCGTCCCACGGGAAGTGGATACGCCGGGCCGCAATCTCCTCCTCGGGAAGGAGAATCAGCTCCGCTCCCCCTCGGGTCCCACCACGCCGCAGCACGCAGACACGAAGGCGCCCCGCGGATCTCTCCACGGGCCGCCCCCTTCACGCCGGCCGACCTCCTGACGCCTCGGGCACCGGACCTCTGTCCTCGGTCCCGGCCTCAGTCGCCGTCGTCGGCGAGGATGAGATACAGCTTCTTGCGGGCTTCGTTGACGACGGTGAGCGCCTTCTCGCGCTGCTCCTTGGTGCCGGTCTTCCAGACCTGCCCGAACGCCTCCATCAGGCCGAACCCGGCCTGCCGGATCTCGCTCAGCGCCTCCCAGTCGACTCCGCGGGAGGCCTCCTCCCAGGGCGCCTCGGGACCTTCCTCGGCCGCCGCGCGACCGGTGTCGGTGAGCGCGAACAGCTTCTTGCCGCCCTCGGACTCGCTGACGATCAGCCCCTCGTCCTCCAGCAACTGGAGGGTGGGGTACACCGAGCCGGGGCTGGGCTTCCACACCCCGCCGCTGCGCTCGGCAATCTCCTGGATCATCTCGTAGCCGTGCATCGGCCGGTCCTTCAGCAGGGCCAGGATCGATGCCCGCACGTCACCGCGCCGCGCCCTCCCCCTGGGCCCGCCACGCCCCCGTCCGCCCCAGGGACCGTGCCCGAAGCCCGGACCGAAGCCGGGACCCCCGGGACCACCCGGCCCACCGGGACCGAAGGGCCCGAAAGCGGCCCGCAGCCTGTCGAAGTCGCCCCGGCCGCCCCTCGGACCACCGCGACCATGTCCATGCTCGAAACCATGGGTATGCATCACAACCACTCTCCATTCCATCGTTGACCTGTCGCGATAACTCAACGATATATCGGAAGAATGGTCGGGACAACCCCTGCCGTGAGGACGGCCGCAGAGTTCGGGCCGGCAGCTCCACATTGGCCTTGGTCTGCGGCTTCGCCGACGCCCTACCCTCAGGGGATGCGCATGCGAATCGTCGACGCCTTCACCGACCGGCCCTTCGCCGGCAACCCGGCCGGAGTTCTGCTTCTGGACACGGACGCGTTCCCGGACGACGGCTGGCTCCAGAACGTCGCCCTGGAGGTCAACCACGCCGAGACCGCCTTCGCGCATCCGCTGCCCGAGGGCGGGGACGCCGACTGGGCGCTGCGCTGGTTCACTCCCGCCGCCGAGGTGGCGATGTGCGGCCACGCGACCCTCGCCACCGCCCACGTCCTGCACACCACCGGCGCCCACAAGGGCCCCGTCCGGTTCTCCACCCGCAGTGGTGTCCTCGTCGCGGCGCCGGCCGAGGACGGCACCGTGACCATGGACTTCCCCACGGCCCCGCTCACCCCGCTCGACCTCCCCCATGGGTTCGCCGAGACGCTGGGGACCGAGCCGCTCACGGCCTTCGACACCGGCCCGAACGTCGGTGACCTGCTGGTCGAGGTCGCCGACGAGCGGACCGTCCACGCCCTGCGGCCCGACCTCAGGGCCCTCGGCGCCCACTCCGCGCGCGGCGTCATCGCCACCGCCCGCGCGGAAAACCCGTCCCTGGGCTACGACTTCGTCTCCCGGTGCTTCTTTCCGAACGTCGGCATCGACGAGGATCCCGTCACCGGCAGCGCTCACACCGCGCTGGCTCCCTACTGGTCCGAGCGCCTGGGCCGCACCGCTCTCACCGGCCTGCAGGCCTCACCCCGCTCGGGCCGCGTCCGTACGGAACTGCGCGGCGAGCGCACCCTGCTGGGCGGCCGGGCGGTGACCGTCATCGAAGGCGAGCTGCTGAGCGCCGCGCTGCCGGGCAGCCTGCCCCCGAGCGGCGGCGGGCCGTCGGCCTGAGCCGCGTTCCCGGACGGGGGAAGGGGGGCGTACGGCGGTGCCGTACGCCCCCCTTCCCGAATCGGTTCACGCCGTAGGCAGCCAGTCCACCTTGCCCGCGAGCAGCGCGTACCCCACGAACGCCCCGATGTCGAGCAGCGTGTGCGCGACCACGAGAGGCCCCACCCGGCCCCAGCGACGGTAGAGGTGGACGAACACCACGCCCATGACCATGTTGCCGATGAACCCGCCGATGCCCTGGTAGAGGTGGTACGAGCCGCGCAGTACCGAACTGGTCGCCATCGCGGCCCCCGGTGACCAGCCCAGCTGCTCGAGCCGGCGCAGCAGATAGGCGAGGACGATGACCTCTTCGAGGATCGAGTTCTGCATCGCCGAGAGGATCAGCACGGGGAACTTCCACCACACCTCGGGCAGCGCCTCGGGTACCACGGTGAGGTTGAAGCCGAGGCCGCGCATGGCCAGGTAGAAGGCGATGCCGCTGCTGCCGATGGCCGCCGCGACCGCCGCCCCGCGGCCGAGGTCGGACCAGGGCCGGGTGCGGTCGAAGCCGAGGGTGCGCAGTCCCGCGCCCTCACGGATCAGGAAGTGGGCGACGAGCGCGACGGGGACGAGCGCGCTGGTGATCCCGAAGAGCTGCCAGGCCAGGTCGAGCCAGGGGCGTCCCGGTGCCGCCGAGCCGTTGAGGGTGGCCGCCTGGTCCCTCAGTCCGCCCGGCCGGGTGACCGAGCCGACGAAACTGATCAGCGCGGACACCGCGCTCGCGCCGAGCGACACCGCGAGCACGAGCAGCGTCTCGTCGCGGAGCGTCTTCCGCGTGAGCCGCCGCTGAGGATACGCATCGGCCTCCGGCCCCGCCTCCGCCTGCACACCTGCCTCCACATCACCGAGCTGTCCGATCGGTTCAGTATGAAGGCACCGGTGGGGCGTCCGGCCGGCGGTCCTCAGCCGCCGGTCCCGTGGGCGGGGTCCCGCGGGACCGGCCGTCCTTCCTGCTGTCCGGGACTCGCACGCCTCGAGTCCCGTCCGCTCGGGGTTCAGCCCGCGGGTACCGGCTCCGGGAGTCCCACGGGCCAGGTGTGCACGGGGTGGCCCCGCAGCATCAACTCACGGTAGCGCCGGGTGGTGGCCGCCAGGGCCGCCTCCCGGGAGAGGCCTCCGTCCAGCGCCCGGTGGAAGGTCGCCGCCTGCCAGCTCGCCCCGTTCTGCCGGCGCCGGCAGCGCTCTTCGATCACGCCGAGGTACAGGTCCCGGTCCGCAGGTTCGATGCCCCACGCGTCCAGTCCCGCCTCGGCCAGCGGCAGCAGTTCGTCGCGTACGAGCGTGACCGCGTCGACCTCGGCCGTACCGCCGTGGCGTCCGTGTCGGGGCCAGGTGAAACGGGCGTCGATGCCGTGCCGGCAGGCGGCGTCGAAGTTGGCGGCGGCGGCCTCGAAAGGCAGCCGGGTCCACACCGGGCGGCTGTCCTCGGCGAGGGCGCGGACGAGGCCGTAGTAGAACGCCGCGTTGGCGACCACGTCGACGACGGTGGGCCCGGCGGGCAGGACCCGGTTCTCCACCCGCAGGTGAGGCACGCCGTCGGCGACGTCGTAGACCGGGCGGTTCCAGCGGTAGACCGTGCCGTTGTGCAGGACGAGTTCCGCGAGCGAGGGGGTGCCGCCCCGGTCCAGCACGTCGAGCGGATCCTCGTCGTCGCAGATCGGCAGGAGTGCGGGGTAGTAGCGCAGGTTCTCCTCGAAGAGGTCGAACGCCGAGTCGACCCAGCGCTCGCCGAACCAGGTGCGCGGCCGCACTCCCTGTGCCTGGAGCTCGGGCGGACGGGTGTCGGTGGACTGCTGGAACAGCGGCGGCCGGGACTCGCGCCACAGCTCGCGTCCGAACAGGAAGGGTGAGTTGGCACCGACGGCGATCTGGGCGGCGGCGACCGCCTGGGCCGCGTTCCACACGTCGGCGAAGCGGGCCGGAGTGACCTGGAGGTGCAGCTGGACCGAGGTGCAGGCGGCCTCCGGCGCGATGGACCCGGAGGTGCAACTGAGGCGTTCCACCCCCTCGATGTCGAGGGTGAAGTCCTCCCCGCGGGCGGCCACGATCTGGTCGTTGAGCAGGGTGTAGCGGTCGACGGCGGAGAGGTTCGAGGAGACCAGGTCGTCGCGGTCCAGCGTCGGCAGAATGCCGATCATCACGATTCCGGCGTCCACCTCGGCGGCTTTCCGGTCCGCGTACCCGAGGGAGGTGCGCAGTTCCTCTGCGAGCCGGTCGAATACCCGGCCGTCCAGACGATGTGGAGCGATGTTGACTTCCAGGTTGAACATGGCGAGTTCTGTTTGGAAGTCACGGCTCGCAATCCGTTCGAGGACTTGCCCATTCAACATTTTGGGCATTCCGTCGGCACCCGTGAGATTCAATTCGATCTCCAGCCCCATGAGGTTCCTGGGGCGGTCGAACCGCTTCTCCGCCAGGAGTCGCTCCAAGCCCGTCAGACACCTGCGGAGCTTGTCGCGGTAGCGCTGGCGATCGGACAGGTCGAACCCGCCTGCCACGACCTTCTCCCCCATCGAAGCGTCCTTCCTTCTTGGATGGGCGGTCCGATGATCGGCCGCCGGAGTCCCGGTCCACAGAGGAGGATGCCCAGCGGATGCGATCGATAACGCCCCGAACTGCTCTGTCGACCGCTACGCTGGTGAACGGTAACCAGTGGCACATTCACGCGGCATGGCCGACAGTGCACGTTACAAGGCGACGGCGAACTCGTGAAAAACGCCGACGACAATAGGCCTACCACTGCACGGCCATTTATCGAGGTCATCGCCGTATCCCCGGTCGAGAATCGGGATAATTCCCCCGTTTCATCGTCCAAAAGTACCCTTGTTCCGCGGTTCGAAAACGGCTAGCCGAAACATGGTCCGAACACGCGTCGTATAAACTCTGTGGACAAGGCAGAAGGTTGGCGCCCACGGTCGAGTGATCCAGCCGACGAGGTGACGTGCGGCAGTCCTCACCCCCACCTCTCGTACTCAGACCCCCGGCCCTGCCTTTTGACCTTCGCGAGCTGACAGCGCCGTCCGCCCCGCCCTCGCGCCACTGTGCCTTCGAATGAGAGGCGACTCACCATGCCCCTGCATGTCCCCCCGGCTCCCGCGCCCGCACTGCGTTCCGTCCTGACCGCGCTCTCCTCCTCCACCGCGGTCAGCGAGGCCCGAACTCCCTCCCTCCTCGGTGCCGAGGGGCCTGCTTCGCCCGAACTGCCGCTGCCCGTGCACGTCCTGGACCGGGTCACCGCCGAGGGCGTGTCCGCGACGCGGCTGGCAGGCTGGCGCTTCCTGATCCGCTGCGGCGACCGGGCCGTGGCCGCGGCGGACACCGTGCTCACCCCCGACGGCTGGACCTTCTCCCGCTTCTTCGAGGGCCCTTACATCACCTCCACCGAACTGGCCCTGCGCCAGGCCGAGGCCCTGCCGCAGCCGTACCAGCCCCGGCTGCTGTCGGTGCCCGGCCTCTACATGCTCGCCCTCTGGCTGCACGGCGACCGCACCGCGGACGGTGCCACCGGCCATCCGGCCGCCACCGACCTGCTCGTCCCGCTCGCCCCGGCGCCGCCGGGCATCGCGGCCCACCGGCCGCACCGGGCCGCCGAACTGCTCCCGGTGCTGACCCACCGGGTCACACCCGACCGGCTGCTCGGCTCACCCGCCTGACACCTGCCCCGCCTCCCGCACCTCGCTCTTCCGTGCCCCGCCGGCGGACCACCGACGGCGGGGCACGCGCATGCCAGGAGGAAGACCGCCATGGCTCAAAGCACCCGGAGCAACCAGGAGCACGGGCCGGACCAGCCTCATCCGGCTACGCGGAACCACCCGAAGTGACAGTGCCGTTGAACTGAACCGTCCGCCCGGGTGACGCGTCATCAACCGGTGAGGGGCAGTGCCGCGGAATTCCTGCGGATCGCTGCCCAAAGGGCAACACTTGTTTCCGACCGGCCTGTCTCGACGGGCCTATCTCAACGGGGAGGCGGCCATGAACGAGGCTTCACGCCGCGGAACTGAAACGACAGCCGGCCCACAGGCCATGCCAAAGCGAAAGATCCCATCCATGTGCCAGCACCAGTCACCGTGCCCCTCAGCCGATTCCGCCGACCGGGAGTCCGCCCGTCTCGTGGCGCACCATCCGGAGCAGGGCTGGAGCCTGCTGTGCAACGGTGTCGTGCTCTTCGAGGACACCGGTGAACTCCTGCCCGACGGCAGCTGCATCGCCCCGCAGCGCCTCCGGGACGATCTCCAGGTGACGACCACCGCCTAGCTTTGCCGGGCGGAGCAGGTACCGCCCGCGGAACACCAGGGGCCGGACCGCGGGAGTTCCCGCGAACCGGCCCCGAAGCGCGCCCAAGGCCCCTCGCACGGCGTGACGTCCCGTCACGCCGTGTGTGACGGCCCTGTTCTCGTATGGCTACGGCGAACGGACATGTAGCGCCGTGTGACTGCTGTGGTCGTCGTTTCCCCTCGTCGGGCGCCTTGTTGAGCTGAACGAGTGATCTCGGGCGGGGTGGAGGAGTGCGGGTGCGGCAGGACTGGGATCCGGAGGACCTGATCGAGGTCTGGACGCTGCTCGAAGACGACATGAGGCGGGTGCGGAACAAGTCCGGGGCGACCCGGCTCGGGTTCGCGTTGTTGCTGAGGTTCTCCGAGATGGAGGCCCGGTTCCCGGAGTCGGCCAAGGAGGTGCCGGCCGCCGCGGTGGTGTACGTGGCCCAGCAGGTCAAGGTGCCTGCGGAGGCGTGGGCGGACTACGACTGGCAGAGCAGGGCGATCCAGCGGCATCGGGGCGAGATCCGGGCGGCGTACGGGTTCCGGGCGAACCTGGAGCGGATGAAGCCGCCGCGGCACCTGACGCTGCTGGCGACGCTGTGCCATGTGCGGCAGACGGAGATCACCGACTCGCTGGTGGACCTGTTCATCCAGCTCGTGCTGAAGATCAACACGAGGGCGGAGCGGAAGGTCGAGAAGGAGCCGGGGGCGGAGCTGAAGAAGGTCCGCGGCAAGGAGGCGATGCTGCTGCGGGTAGCGGAGGCGGCGCTATCGGAGCCGTCGGGCACAGTGCGGCGGGTGATCTTCCCGGCAGTGGGCGGGGAGAAGACGCTCAAGGCGCTGGCGGCGGAGGCCGCGGCGAACGAGGCCCGCTACAAGGCTCGGGTACGTACGGTGCTGCGGTCGTCGTACTCGGCGCACTGGCGGCGGATGTTGTCGCCGCTGCTGCGGGCACTGGAGCTGAAGTGCGACAACACCGCCTACCGGCCGGTGATGGACGCGATCGACCCGCTCAAGCGGTACTTGGAGCAGCCGCTGAAGGAGGGCGCGTTCTTCGACCCGGCGGAGACGGTGCCGCTGGAGGGTGTGGTGCCCGAGCAGTGGCGGGCGGCGGCGGTGGACGACAAGGGCCGCGTGGAGCGCATCCCCTGCGAGCTGTGCGTGCTGGTGTCGCTGCGGGACGCGCTGCGCCGCCGGGAGATCCGGGTGGCAGGCGCGAACCGGTGGCGCAACCCGGAGGACGACCTGCCCGCCGGCTTCGAGAGTGAGAGCGCGACGGCCCCCGCGTGACTGGGGCGGCGTGGCCGGGCGGATGCGCCGCTGAGCCTGCGTCCTCTCACCGTCGGTGGCATGACGACGCGCGGAGAAGGTCGCCGAGGACCTCACCGTGAGGACTCGCAGCGTCACCCCAGAGGAAGCCGAGGCGGTGTGGGGCCCTTCGGCGACCTCATCATGGCCGCTTCCCGCCGCATCTGTGCCGTCAGCGCGCAGGAACTGGGCCGGCAATCCCGAGCACCGCGACATGCTCGCCATGAACGGTGACCAGCGTCTGCGTGATCAGTTCTGCTGAGCGCACGAAGAGACCTCCGTATGGTCCCTGGACGGTCATGGTGGAAGTCTCTCGGTCGGTCGTAGCGGGCCGTACGCCCGTGGCGGGACGGCAGGGCGAGTTCAGAGCTGGGTTTCGCCGCCGTCCACGGCCAGCTCGATGCCGGTGGTGTACGTGGCGTCGAAGGCGAGGAATGCGGCCGCCTTGGCGAACTCCTCGACCGTGCCGTAACGCCCCATGGGGTTGCTCGCGGTCCGCTCCGCCCTGAACTGTTCGGCGGCCTCTTCGGACAAGTTCATCCTTTCCAGAATCCCCGAGTCGATGGGACCCGGGCTGATCGCGTTGACACGAACACCTCGCGGAAGCAGTTCGCGGGAGAAGGTGCGGGCCATCGAGCGCAGCGCCGCTTTGCCGGCCGCGTAGACGCTGGTGTCCACCAAGCCGATGACGTTCGCGATCGAGGTGGTGAGGACGACGCCGGCGTCCGCGCTCAGCAGCGGGGCGAGCTTCTGCAGAGTGAAGAAGGCGCCTTTGACGTTGATCGCGAACAGTTCGTCGTATGCCTCCTCGGTCGTCGACTCCAGGGGCGTCAGGGCGGAGATTCCGGCGTTGACGAACAGAGCCTCGATCGAGCCGAGCTCGCTCTTCACACGGTCGGCGAGCGTGTCCAGGTCGGACAGTGAGGCCACATCGCTCCGGACGGCCACGGCATTCTCGCCGAGCCGCTTGCGCGCCGCGTCGAGCGTCTCCTGAGACCGGCCGGTGATCACCACGCGGGCTCCGCCTCGCACCAGCAGCTCCGCTACCGCGAGCCCCATGCCGCTGCTGCCACCCGTGATCACCACATTCTTGTCGCTGTACTTACCCATGCCGAGGTTGCTCCGTTCCATCATCGAAAACGTGGCGATATGTCTGGATGTCGCGGTTCGTGAAGTGAATCAGCGGCGGTTTTCGATCTTCATGTCGCCTGTGGTGACCGTGCGGATGTGGTCGCTGGCGAGCAGGCCGTGCGGATTGCCGAGGTCGATGGCGCTGACCTCGTCGAGGCGGGCCAGCTGGGAAGGAGCGAGGTCGACCTGCAGGGCGCCCAGGTTGTCTTCCAGTTGCGCGATGGTGCGGGCGCCGATGATGGGTGCCGTTACGCCCGGGGAGTGCAGGTTCCAGGCCAGGGCGACCTGGGCAGGTGTGTGGCCCAGCTCCGAGGCCACCTCCTTCACCACATCGGCGATGGCAAGATTACGGTCGGTGACCCATCCCAGGGCGGCGTTGAGGTTCTTGCGGTTGCTGGCGGTTTCGCCGGCAACCGGGCCCACCGGGTTCTGGTCCTCCCTGCTGTACTTGCCGGTGAGCACCCCGCCGCCCAGCGGGGAGAAGGAGACCACACCCAGCCCCATCTCGCGTGCCATGGGGATCAGGTCACGCTCCCCGGTACGGTCGATCAGGCTGTACTCCATCTCCAGTGCGACCAGCGGCGACCAGCCACGCAGGTCGGCGATCGCCTGCATGCGCGACACCTGCCAGGCAGGGGCGCTGGAGATCCCCACATACAGAACCTTGCCCTGCCTCACCAGGTCGTCCAGGCCGCGCAGGATCTCCTCCACCGGCGTCCTGAAGTCCCATACATTCAGATAGAGCAGATCGATGTAGTCCGTGTTCAGCTGCCGCAGACTGGCTTCCACCGACGCCAGCATGCTCTTGCGGTGCGCACCCCCGGAATTGGGGTCACCGGGCTGGCGCAGCGTCGAGTACTTCGTCGCCAGCACCATTTTGGGGCGGTTGGTGCGGGTGAACTCGCCCAGCAGTCGCTCGGAACTGCCGTTGGTGTAGGTGCTGGCGGTGTCGAAGAAGTTGCCGCCGAGCTCGGTGTAGCGATCGAAGAGCTTGCGCGCCTCCTCGCGCTCGGCGCCCCAGCCCCAGTCGTTGCCGAAGGTGGCCGCGCCCAGCGCCAGCGGTGAGACCCGCAGCCCGGAACGGCCCAGCAGCCGGTAGGTGTCGAGGGTGAGTGGCATCGCGTTCTCCTGTAGTTGTGGTGCGTGGCGTTCGAGAGGTGCGGGCCGGTTGACCGGCAAGTGTCCGTATGTCAGGCGCCGAGCCCGTAGCCACCGGCCACGGCGACGTCCTGACCGGTGATATAGCTGGCGGCGTCCGAGGCGAGGAAGGCGACTACTTCCGCAACCTCCTGGCTGGATCCGAAGCGCTCGAAGGGGATCTTCGCGCGCATGGCGTCCCGGCCGCTCTGGGGCACTCCCAGCTTGTCGAACAGTGGGGTGTCGGTGGCCCCGGGGCTCACGGCGTTGACGCGAATTCCGCGCGGAGCCAGTTCGAGCGCGAGCGAGGGCAGCATCGCCAACAGCGCGCCGCGTGTCGCCGCCCCCACTGTGGCGCCAGGGCTGCCGCGACGGGATCCGATGCCCACGGTCAGGACGATCGAGCTGCCGTCGTTCATGAGGGGAAGGGCTTTTTGGAGGGTGAAGTACTGGCCCTTGAAGTTGAGGTCGGCGTGCTCGTCGAACGATTTCTCCGTCACATCGGCTACCGGTGCCGGACGGAATATCCCGGCGTTGAGGAAGAGCAGGTCCAGTGACCCGAACCGCGCCGACACCGCTGACATCAGAGCGTCGGTGTCGGAGAGCACGCGCGCATCGGATCGGACGACGAGCACGTTGTCGGGGAGCTCGGACCGTGCCCGTGCGAGGGAATCAGGATTCTGTCCGGTGACCGCGACCTGGTAGCCGCGGGCGTGCAGCAGCTCGGCCGTCGCTCTACCGATCCCGGTCGTCCCCCCGGTGATGAGCGCTGTAGGCATGGCAGACCTTTCGTCGCTGAAGCAGTGGGCGAGACCACTTCACAATCGGGGAACTCCCCGGTTGTCTCACCGTACACTGAACCGGGGACATCCCCAATTCGCTCCCGAGCCTCATCCGACACTCACGATCGCGAAGGTCATGACACCTCCACGCAGCACCCTGCGCGCCGACGCGCAGCGCAACCGCGAGCAGCTGATCGTCACGGCCGCCGAAGCCTTCGCCTCCGGACGCGCGATCTCGCTGGATGCGATCGCCAAGCGCGCGGGAGTAGGGAACGCCACCCTGTACCGGCACTTCCCCACCCGAGAGGATCTGGTCGAAGAGGTCTACCGGGACCAGATCCGCCCCTTGCGCGAAGACGCGCGCACCCTGCTGGCTACCGAGCCGCCCGCACAGGCCCTCCACGCGTGGATGCTCCGATTCGCCGACTGGGCCGGCGAACGACGCGGCATCTGCGAGGCCCTGGTCGCCATGAGCGCTTCCGGCCGCTTCGGCACCGGACCGGTCTGTGACGAGGTCCAGCAGGTCCTGGCGATGGTGCTCAAGGCCGGCGCCACAGCAGGAGAACTGCGCAGCGACATCGACCCGACCGACGTAGGCGGCATCCTCGCCGGTTTGCTTTCCGTAGCCGGCGCACCCGAGCAGCGCCCCCAACTAAACCGCATGCTGGACGTCGTCGTCGACGGACTCAGGCCCCGCTAAGCGATACGCCAGCGGTTCGGCGAGGCGTCGGCCTATGCCGGACGACATGGCTGCTGCCGCGGCGGTCGTGGTACCCCAGACCTTGGTGAGGACCCACGGGATGGTCGCCTGCGTTCGGCTCGTCCCCCGCACCGCGACGACGCCCGAAACGGCTCGTCAGGTGCTCCTGCCGTCCTGGCCGCTCAAGAGCCTGGCCGTTCTCCTGGGGCGGGGGCTTGATTCTCGGCTCGGCTGGTGACGAACAGCGGCCCGCGTTTGCGGCCGGCGATGAGGCGCGGCAGCAGCTGGGCGGTGCCGGACTGCCAGTGGATCCACTCCGTCGCCCCACCCTTTGCGATGATCTTCCCGCGCTTGTCCGCCGGACACAGGTCCTCGCCGTTCAGGCACAGCACCTCATCGGCGCGGGCTGCCGATTCGTAGAGCATCCTCCAGAACGTCTTCTCCCGCAGGGAGACGTCCAGGCACCACAGGGAGGTGATCTGGTTCTCGGCCAGGGCCTTGGTGCGGTCCGGCGGCGCCGGCCGCCGCTCGATGCCGGTCGTCGCATCGCCTTCGATCCATCCCTGCCTCTGCCACCAGCCGATCGCCCTGCGCGCGATGGACAGCTCCCGGTTGACGGTGCCGGCGTCCATTTCGTCCGCCCGCGCGGCGGCCGGCTCGGCCGGCACCTCCGGCAGCGCCGGGTCGTCGATCGCGGCGAGGGGGAAGACGGGCGGCTTCGCTCCTCGGCGGGCCGGGCCGGTCGGCGCGGGCTCGCCGGCGAGCATCCATCCCCACGTCGTCAGCGAGATCCGGTAGATCCGCGCGGAGGACTTCGCGATGCCCGCGCCGGTGAGGTACCGCTCGACCGCCGCGGTGTACGACGCGGGCGGGGCGGACAGGGGTACCACCCGGGCGCGCGGCATCCAGAGCGCGCTCCCGCTCCCGGGTTCGGTCACTGGTTCGATCGTCACGCCCGCTCCGCCCTCCCGACGCTGCCGCAGTAAATGCGTACACCTCGCCCCGGCGGGCGAAACGGCCCGCCGCAGGTCGCGATGATCGCGATAGAGGTCCGCCGCAGTGAATCCGGTATTTACCGCAGCACCACCCTGGCGGGCCGTCAGGTGACAGAAGTCTGATAAGCCGACCTCGAAGCGGAACCGGCGCTATCGCCAACCGCTGTACCGCCGCCTCTCGCGCCAGATCCAGCTCCGAACGTCACACAGCGCTACACGTCCGTTCGCCGTAGTCATACGAGAACAGGGCCGTGCAGTCGGAGCCGGCCCACGGCCCGGGCAGTCCGACGGGGTTGCCGGAGAGCTGGTCGGTGGACTTGGATCCGACGAACCTGACGCTCGGAGGGCGCCGGGGCCGCTCCCTCTCATCGCCCCCGCCCCGTCCGGCTCCACCGCCCGCCCTATCGTGATCGGCATGCAGTCCTACACGATCGGCCAGGCAGCGCGTCTGCTCGGCGTCAGCCCGGACACCGCCCGCCGTTGGGCGGACGCGGGCCGGGTCACCACCCACCGCGACGAAGGCGGACGGCGGCTCATCGACGGGCAGGACCTGGCGGCGTTCTCGGTCGACCTCGCGAAGGCCGGCGCGACCGAGGAGGGCACGCCGTACACCTCGACGCGCAACGCCTTTCCCGGCATCGTCACCGCGATCAAGCTCGGAGACGTGGCCGCCCAGGTCGAGATCCAGGCAGGCCCGCACCGGCTGGTCTCGCTGCTGACCCGCGAGGCCGTCGAGGAACTGGGGCTGGAGGTCGGCATGGAGGCCACAGCCCGAGTGAAGTCGACAAACGTCCATATCGACCGCGTCTGACACGCGGGAGCAGTCCCGGTCCCACCCAGACCCTGCTCTGACCCCACAGGGCAGGTCGGAGGTACGGCGAAGGGCCCCGCCCGGCCACCTGGCCGAAACAGGGCCCTTCCACTCCCCGGTAGGGGGTTCTCCCGCAGGTTCTCCCGCCGCGTCAGTCCTCGTACGCCTCGAGCGGCGGGCAGGAGCACACCAGGTTGCGGTCGCCGAAGGCCTGGTCGACACGGCGGACCGGCGGCCAGTACTTGTCTGCGGTGCTCACGCCGGTCGGGAAGACGGCTTCCTGACGGCTGTACGCGTGCTCCCACTCCCCGCCGAGCGCGGCGGCGGTGTGCGGGGCGTTGCGCAGGGGGTTGTCGTCCGCGGGCCACTCACCGGAGCCGACCTTTTCTATCTCCGCGCGAATCGCGATCATCGTCTCGCAGAACCGGTCGAGTTCGGCCAGGTCCTCGGACTCGGTCGGCTCGATCATCAGCGTCCCGGCCACGGGGAACGACATCGTCGGCGCGTGGAAGCCGTAGTCGATCAGCCGCTTGGCCACGTCGTCCACGCTCACGCCGGTCGCCTTGGTCAGGGGTCGCAGGTCGATGATGCACTCGTGCGCGACCAGCCCGCCGGGACCGGTGTACAGCACCGGGTAGTGCGGCTCGAGGCGCTTGGCGATGTAGTTGGCGCTGAGTACCGCCACCTGGGTGGCCCGCTTGAGCCCCTCGCCGCCCATCAGCCGGACGTACGCCCACGAGATGGGGAGGATACCCGCGGAGCCCCACGGTGCCGCCGAGATGGGCCCGATCCCGGTCTCCGGCCCGGCCTCGGGCTGCAGCGGGTGGCTGGGCAGGTACGGCGCCAAGTGCGCCCGCACGCCGACCGGGCCGACGCCGGGACCGCCGCCGCCGTGCGGGATGCAGAAGGTCTTGTGCAGGTTCAGGTGCGAGACGTCCCCGCCGAAGTGTCCGGGCTTGGCCAGCCCGACCAGCGCGTTGAGGTTCGCGCCGTCCACGTACACCTGGCCGCCGGCCTCGTGCACGGCCGCGCAGATGTCGGCGACATGCTCCTCGAACACACCGTGCGTGGAGGGATAGGTGATCATCAGCACCGACAGCTCGTCGCGGTACCGCTCGATCTTCGCGCGCAGGTCGTCGACATCGACCTCGCCGTCCTCGGCGGTCTTCACGACGACGACCTTCATACCGGCCATGACGGCGCTGGCGGCGTTGGTTCCGTGCGCGGAGGACGGGATGAGACAGACGGTGCGCTGCTCGTCACCGTTGGCCCGGTGGTAGCCGCGTACGGCGAGCAGCCCGGCCAGTTCGCCCTGGGAGCCCGCGTTGGGCTGGAGGCTCACCCTGTCGTAGCCGGTGACCTCCGCGAGCCGGTCCTCCAGCTCGTGGATGAGGGTGAGGTAACCCTCGGCCTGTCCGGCCGGCGCGAAGGGATGCAGCTGCCCGAACTCGGGCCAGGTGATGGGCTCCATCTCCGCGGTCGCGTTGAGCTTCATGGTGCAGGAGCCCAGCGGGATCATCCCGCGGTCCAGCGCGTAGTCGCGGTCGGCGAGCCTGCGCAGGTAGCGCAGCATCGCGGTCTCGGAGCGGTGCTGGTGGAAGACGGGGTGCGTCAGGTACTCGTCGGTGCGCAGCAGGGCGCCGGGGAGGGTGTTCCGCGCGGCCGCGTCCAGGGACTCGACGTCACCCTCGACGCCGAAGGCGCTCCACACGGCGGCGAGCCGGTCGCGCGTGGTGGTCTCGTCGCAGGCGATCGAGACGAGGTCGGCGTCGACGAGGTGCAGGTTGACGCCGTTGTCCCGGGCGGCGGCCACGACCTCGGCGGCCCGCCCCGGGACCCGTACGGTCAGCGTGTCGAAGTAGGCGCCGTGGACGATCTCCACGCCACCGGCCCGCAGCCCTTCGGCGAGGACCGTCGCGTAGCGGTGGGTGCGCCACGCGATGGTCCGCAGCCCCTCGGGGCCGTGGTACACGGCGTACATGCCGGCCATGACGGCGAGCAGCACCTGGGCGGTACAGATGTTGCTGGTGGCCTTCTCACGGCGGATGTGCTGTTCACGGGTCTGGAGGGCGAGCCGGTAGGCCTTGTGCCCGTCCGCGTCGACGGAGACACCGACGAGCCGGCCGGGCAGACTGCGCGCCATCTTCTCCTGTACGGCCATGTATCCGGCGTGCGGTCCGCCGAAGCCCATCGGCACGCCGAAGCGCTGCGTCGTGCCGACGGCGATGTCCGCGCCGAGTTCGCCGGGGGACGTCAGGAGCGTGAGGGCGAGCAGATCGGCGGCAACGGTGACGAGCGCGCCCAGCTCGTGCGCCTGGTCGATCACCGGCTTGATGTCGCGCACGGCACCGGAGGCGCCCGGGTACTGGATCAGCACGCCGTTGATCTCCCGCTCGGCCACCTCGGCGGGGATGCCCTCGCCCAGGTCGGCGACAACGACCTCGACACCGGCCGGCTCGGCCCGGGTCTCGATGACGGCGACGGTCTGCGGCAGCGCGTCCGCGTCGACCAGGAACAGGCCCTTCTTGTTCTTGCCCATGCGCCGCGACAGCGCCATCGCCTCGGCGGCAGCGGTGCCCTCGTCGAGCAGGGAGGCCCCGGAGGTCGGCAGGCCGGTGAGCTCGGCGACCACGGTCTGGAAGTTCAGCAGCGCCTCGAGCCGCCCCTGCGAGATCTCCGGCTGGTACGGCGTGTACGCCGTGTACCAGGCGGGGTTCTCCATCACGTTCCGCAGGATGACGGGCGGCGTGAAGGTCCCGTAGTACCCCAGCCCGATCATGGAGCCGAGCACCTCGTTGCGGTCGGCCAGCGATCGCAGTTCGGCCAGCACTTCGGGCTCGGTCCGGGCACCCGGCAGGTCCAGCGCGTCGGCGTTCTTGATCACATCCGGGACCGCGGCGGCCGTCAGCTCGTCGAGCGAGCCGTAACCGACCTGCGCGAGCATCTTGGCGCGGGCCTCGTGGTCGGGGCCGATGTGACGCTGCTCGAAGGGTGTTCCCTGTTCGAGCTCGGAAAGGGGGGTGCGATGGGTGGTCATGTGCGGAGGCCTCCTGGTCTGACGACCTTCGAGGGGCACCATGACGGGTGCCCGGACGGCCTCCCCCTCTGTCATCTCAACCTGAGAGTTTCACCAACCGCCCGGGGCAGCCGGCTTTCACCGTCGGTGAGAGCGGAAGCCGTCGACACCCGCTCTGCTTTCCAGAGTGACCTCGTCCATGCGGTACGTGGGCCTGAGAGATTCCGGGGAGGATTTGCTCCTTCGGCGCCCTCCGATGGTGCCTGGAGGACTCTCCCGCACGGGGTCAGCAGCCGCTGCCAGCGTACCAGCGAGGGCGGGAGCCGGAGGTTCGAGTGGCCGTCGGGCCGATTCTGCCGTTTTGTAGTGCTGACGAGTGATGTGCGCAATTGCGACCAGTGGAGGGCCCGTGCAGACCGACATCGATCCGCGCAACCTGATCGGCCGCAAGGCGTTCGACCGCAACGGCACCCGGATCGGCACGATCGACGAGGTGTATCTCGACGACGCCACCGGCGTGCCGGAGTGGGCGGCGATACGCACCGGTCTGTTCAGCCGGGACGCCTTCGTCCCCCTGGAGCCGAGCGAGCTGATCGACGGCGGCCTCCACATCCCCTTCGAACGCGCCCTGATCAAGGACGCCCCCGACTTCGGCGTGGGCCGTCATCTCTCCCCGGAGCAGGAACTCCAGCTCTACCACCACTACGGCCTGGACATCGCCGCCCCTCCTCCGCTCCCGGACCACGACTTCGGCAAACTCGCAGGCAGCGACGACTCCGCCTGACGTCCTCCGTCCCCCCATGTGCCGTTGCTGTCCCGCCGTCCGGCCTCTGAGGGCACAGCCCGCACGGTCCTCGTCCCTGTTCCACCTCCAGGGCAGCCCCGTGCCCTACCCTCCCGAGGGCCCTGGATCCGAGACACCCGCCGCTCCCGCACCAGCCGCCGCCTCTTGGCTGCCCCGGGCCTCCCGGCCGCCCTCACCGTCCCGGCCCTCCTTGCCGCTCGGGCCGTCCGCGCTCTCCCTGTCGTCCCCAGGTCTTCGCTCCAGCAACGGCAGCGGGTCCACGGGGTGCAGGGCAGGGTCGTCGGTCCGGAAGGTCCGCACCCGCCCCGGCGCCGACCCGGGCGTCTCGAACCGCACGGTGACCCGCCCCAGGCCGCTGCCCTGGACCCACCCGTGGCCGTACTCACGGTGCCGTACGTCGTGCCCGGCCGGCCAGCGCCGTTCGGCGCCCGCCTGCTGCCGTTCCGAGGGCGCGGCCGCCTCCGCCCCCTCGCCCAGCAGCTCCTTCTCCCTCTCCCCCGCCGCCTGCGCGAACAGGTCCTCCTGCGTGTAGTCCGCGAGCCCGCTGACCCCCACGCCCAGCAGCCGCACACCGCCCGTCGTGTCGACCGAGTCCAACAGCCGCGCCGCCGCCTCGCGCACCACCGCCGGATCGTCCGTGGGCCCCCGCAGGGTCTCGGAGCGGGTGAGCGTCGAGAAGTCGTACCGGCGCACCTTCAGCACGATGGTCCGACCCGACAGTCCCGCCGCCCTCAGCCGGCGCACACAGCGGTCGGCGAGGCGCTGGACCTCCACCCCGACCCGCACCCGGTCGTGGATGTCCACGTCGTAGGTGTCCTCGACCGACACCGACTTCGTCTCCCGCTCGGCCACCACGGATCGTTCGTCCCGCGCCAGGGACATGGCGTGCAGGGCGTGTCCGTGCGCCTTGCCGAGCAGACGTACCAGTTCGGCCTCCCCTGCCTCGGCAAGTTCCCCGACCGTGTGGATCCCGGCACGCCGCAGGTGGTCACCGGTGGCCGGACCGACACCCGGCAGAGTCCGGACCGACAGCGGCGCCAGCAGGGCCCGCTCGGTCCCGGGCTCGATCAGCACCAGGCCGTCCGGCTTGGCCTGCTCCGAGGCGATCTTCGCCAGCATCTTGGAGGCCGCCAGGCCCACCGATCCGGTGAGCCCCGTGACCGCCCGGATGTCCGCGCGCAGCTTCGCCCCGGCCAGCCGCGCGGACCGTTCGTCCCAGGCCGCCCCGCCGGCCTCCAGATCCACGAACGCCTCGTCGAGGCTCAACGGCTCCACCAGCGGTGACAGCGCCCGCAGCAGCCCCATCACCTGGTCGCTGATCGACCGGTACAACGCGAAGCGGGGCACCAGATACGCCGCGTTCGGCGCGAGCCGCCGCGCCTGCGCCATGGGCAGCGCGGAATGGACCCCGAAGAGCCGGGCCTCGTACGAGGCGGTGGCGACCACACCGCGCGGTCCGAGCCCGCCCACGACCACGGCCTTCCCGCGCAGGCTCGGCTTGGACGCCTGCTCCACCGAGGCGAAGAAGGCATCCATGTCGAGGTGCAGGACGGTGGGCGCGGATCTCACATCCCCGATGCTGCCCTACGCCACTGACAACGCCCCACCCCGCCTGCCGCCGGCCGTCCCCACCGCACGGACAGCGCAGTCGGGGCGGACCACTCGTGCGGCGCAGCGGCTCATACGGCGCGGTTGCGCCGTCTTGCCAGCTCGTCCGCCGGGTTGGGGCCGATCAGTGTCTCTCCGGTGTCGATACGCTCCCCGTGCAGCTGCGAGAGCGCGCTCTCGACGTCCCGCCACACCACTCCCACGGCGATCCCGAAGATTCCCTGGCCGCCCTGGAGCAGGGCATGGACCTCATCGGGTGTGGAGCACTCGTAGACCGTGGCGCCGTCGCTCATCAGCGTCATGCGCTCCAGGTCGTGGAAGCCCCCCTCCCGCAGATGCCGGACGGTGGTCCGGATGTTCTGCAGCGAGACACCGGTGTCCAGGAACCGCTTGACGATCTTCAGGACGACAACGTCCCGGAAGCTGTACAGCCGCTGTGTCCCCGAGCCATGGGCGGGCCGCACACTGGGCTCGACCAGTCCCGTGCGGGCCCAGTAGTCCAGTTGCCGGTAGGTGATGCCGGCGGCCGCGCAGGCCGTGGGGCCGCGGTAGCCGATCTCCTCGGACGCCATGGACGTCGTCGCCCCTCCACTGCTCGGCACGGCCGCCGGTCGCTGCGGAGCAGGATCGGCCGAGCTGCCGTGATGGGCATACGCCCCGCTCGCGCGGAGCTGAGAGCCTGGGGGAGGGTACGGACCGCTCGCCCCGAGACCATGTCCGGGAGCACCCCCAGCCGTACCGTCGCCGGTGCTTCTCACGCCGACCTCCGTCCTTGACCTGCCTCCTCGACGGTAGGCAGTCACCAAGGGTGCGTCAACGATCGCCACACTCGGCACGCCGAGTGATAATCACCCTAAGAGTGGTTTCCCGTGCCCCGCCGCGGGGAAAGGCTAGCCGAATGCCCTCCGTGCGGGCCGGGTGAGGCTCTCACGCACCGCGGCTCCGAGCGGCATTCCGGCGGAACGGCCGGCGCCTCTCACTGGCTGCTGGAGCCGAAATCCTCCGGCGAGATCTGGTCGAGGAACTCGCGGAACTTCTCCACCTCGTCCTCCTGCTCGTCCGGGATGGCGATCCCCGCGTCGTCGAGCACCGTGTCGCTGCCGTAGATCGGCGTACCGGTACGCAGCGCCAGCGCTATGGCGTCGGACGGCCGGGCACTCACCTCGACACCGCTGGCGAAGACCAGCTCCGCGTAGAAGACCCCCTCACGCAGGTCTGTGATGCGCACTTCCGTGAGCTCCTGGCCGACGGCTTCCAGCACGTCCTTGAAGAGGTCGTGGGTCAGCGGGCGCGCTGGAGCCATGCCCTGCTGGGCGAAGGCGATGGCCGTCGCCTCCCCCGGTCCGATCCAGATGGGGAGGTACCGGTCGCCTCCCACTTCGCGCAGCAGCACGATCGGTTGGTTCGAGGGCATTTCGACCCGGACACCTACGACATCGAGCTCGTTCACACAGCAACCCTAGGCCGTGCCCGGGACGTTTGGGTAGTCGGGCCCGGATCGGGCGGCCGATCCGGCCCTCCGCGCCCCGCACTCGTCCTCATGACAGCCGCACCCCGAGCGCCGAGCTCACCAGCGCGGCGTGGAGCTTCGCCGTGAGGCCCGCGAGCTCCTTCGTGCGCGCCTGTGCGTGCGCCCTGGTCTGCGGGTTGCGGTGACGCTTGAGCGGAGCGACGACCTGGTCGACCAGCCCGGCCTCCCGGTCGGCGGCGGCCTTCATCGCCCTCAGATGCCGCGGCTCGATCCCGAACCGCCCCAGCTCGGTGATGAGGCCGGCGACGGTGACCGCCTCGGCGTCGTAGACCTCGTCCTCGACCGGCGCGAGCAGCCCGTACGACTCCCACTCCGCGAGCTGACGCTGGTCGACGCCGGCCGCCGCCAGCAACTGCGCCCGCCCGATCCGGGCCGCTGTGGCGGGCGGGTCGGCAAACGGCTCGGGGCCCGCTTCCCCGTCCTTCTGCCGGGACAGCGCGGGAAGCGGGACGGCCTCGCCGCGCTCCATGGCGTCCAGGTGCTCGCGGATCACCTTGAGCGGCAGATAGTGGTCCCGCTGCATCCTCAGGACATGGCCGAGACGCTCCAGGTCCCCGGCGCTGAACTTGCGGTACCCCGAGGGGGTCCGCTGCGGCTCGATGAGCCCCTCCGACTCCAGGAAACGGATCTTGGAGATGGTGACTTCGGGGAATTCCTCGCGCAGCACGTTCAGCACTGTGCCGATGCTCATCAGTCCAGTTTCCGCGGCGGCGGTACCGTGCCCGGCACCGCCGCTCGGTGTATGAAGCATGGACCTTCCCTGGGGTCAGGGTGCCCCGGACGGAGTCCGGGGAGGGTCAGTAGCCCCGCTGGCTCGCGTAGAAGACCAGCCGGTACTTGCCGATCTGCACCTCGTCACCGTTCGACAGACCGACCTGGTCGATCCGCTCGCGGTTGACGTACGTGCCGTTCAGGCTGCCCACGTCGGCCACCGTGAACGAACCGTCCTGGCTGCGGCGGAACTCCACGTGCCGACGGGAGACCGTCACGTCGTCCAGGAAGATGTCGCTCTGCGGGTGGCGGCCGGCCGTGGTCAGATCGCCGTCCAGCAGGAAACGGCTGCCCGAGTTCGGCCCGCGGCGCACCACCAGGAGCGCGGAACCCATCGGCAGCGCGTCGACGGCCGCCTGCGCCTCCGGGGACAGCGCCGGGACCTGCGTCTGGCCGGTGACCTCGGCGTCGTACGCCTCGAGACCGGAGATGGAGATGGTGGACGTCGTCTCGGAGGGACGCTCCGGGACGGCTCCGGGCCTGAGCGGGGCGCCGCAGTTCGAACAGAAGCGGCTGTTCTCCGCGTTGCGGTTACCGCATCTCGTACACACCAAGGCCGACATGGACGGATCCTCCTGCCCACCGGGGGCCCGGGACGGGTACGGGGCGGAGAACCCTCCACCTGTACCTGAGGCCGACGGTTGCCCGAAACCTATGCCGCTCGACTGCGCAGGGTCAACCGACGGCGCGCCCTGGCCTCCCGCGACGTCCTCGCCGGGAGCTCCGGCCTGATCCCGGTACAGCGGACGCGACGCCTCCGCGTCGGGCTGTGCGCGATGACGAGCGGTCGCATTGCCGCGGCCTTCTCGCGCGCTCTTGCCGAACAACTTCCCAAACAACTTCACGGGCGATTCCCCTTGACCGAAACAGACCCGCCCGTGGGGCAGGACGAACCCTGACTGAACACACTGGCCGACCCGGACATCCTCACAACGTCCGTATCCACCAGACAGTTTCCACCACGCACCACCCATTCGGTGCGCCGACCCCCCGCAACCTCTTGCCCTTGCCGGTCGCCCTCCATGCACCCCCGGTTCACTGCGAGGACGACCGAGCGTAGCCAGGCTGCTTCGCCGGTCGCAAGGCATCCACGACGATCTTGGTCGACCTCTCCACCGAGGCGGTGGCCTGTTCCTTCTCGAGAGTCTGCACCACTCCTCCAGGGATGTTGAGCGCCGGCTCGAGGTCCTGCGGCTTGCCGATGACCTTGAAACGATAGGGCGCGGTGATCTTGTTCCCGTCGACGCTCACTCCGTCACCGGAATCCGACAGGTAGGTGCCCGCCACGACCCGTATGCCGTTCACCTGAATGGCCTCGGCGCCCGCCGCGCGCAGTTCCTGGACCGCGTCGAGCAGCATGTTCGACTCGACCATCCCCTTCGGGTCCTCGACGACCAACGTGATGCCGGGACCCTGTGCGGCCACCGTGCCCGCCAGAATGCCGAGTTGGCGTTCCCTCTCCAGCGTCTGCCGACGAGCCTCCTCGGCCTGGTCCGAGCTGTTCTCGAGCTCGTCGCGCTGCTCCTCGAGTCCCTGCTTCTCGTCCTCAAGACGCTCTGTGCGGTCGTCGAGTTCATCGAGGATGCGGACGAGATCCTCCTGGCGGGCACCACGCAGGGCACTGTCGCCCTCGCTGTTCGAGGCCACCTGGACGGCCAGGCCGAAGCCCAGGCCGAACAGCAGGAGAGCGACGACGAGTTGGGCCCGGGTGATCCGAGGCGGCCACAGGCTGTTCACCAGCCGCTGCCGTCCGGACAGACCGGATCCGTGCCGTTCCGGCGGCTCCGCCCCCTCCGTGGAGGCGGACTCCGCGGCCCTGCTCACGCCTACGGGCACCTCGTCGGGCAGTTCCTTCCGGAGCCCTCCGCCGGATGCCGCAGCGGGACGCGGCGCGGGAGCAGGGCGCGGTGCCGAGGCGGGGTGGGACCGGGACGCCCGGTGGGCTCCGGTGGCCGCGCGGGGTCCGGCCTGCGGCTCGGGCGTCATCCTGCCGTCCTGACGGGGTTGCTCGTGCTCGTGGTCCTGATCGCTCATCGGTCTCACGCCCGGAACACGTGCCGGCGGATCGCCGCGGCGTTGGAGAAGATCCGGATGCCGAGGACGACCACCACACCCGTGGACAGCTGGGCACCTACACCCAACTCGTCACCGAGGAAGACGATCAGCGCGGCGACGACCACGTTCGACAGGAACGACACCACGAAGACCTTGTCGTCGAAGATGCCGTCGAGCATGGCCCGCAGCCCGCCGAAGACGGCGTCGAGCGCCGCCACGACGGCGATCGGCAGGTACGGCTCGACGACCGCCGGGACCTCGGGCCTGACCAACAGGCCGGCCACGACTCCCACGACGAGGCCCAGTACGGCGATCACGATGTGCCTTCCTCAGGTGCGTTATCGGTTATCGGTTGTGCGGTTCGTACGATCACACTCGGTGCGGCGGGCAGCCGGAGGTCGTCCTCCACCGAGAGAGCGGTACGGATGCCGTAGTTCTCCTGCAGGGCATGCAGGTACAGCCCGTCCGAGCTGTTCTGGAACCGGCTGCTCAGCTCCTGGCCGTCCCCCACGGCGAAGACCGTGTACGGCGGTACCAGCGGCCTGTTGTCGACCAGTATCGCGTCCCCCGCGGCCCTGATCGCAGAAAGAGCGGTCAGCCTCTGCCCGTTGATGGAGATCGCCTCGGCGCCGGACTCCCACAGGCCGTTGACCACGCGCTGCATGTCCCGGTCGCGGACCCGCCCGGTGTCGGAGAACCCTGTGGTCGACCGGGCGTCGCCGTCCCCGCCGGTGCTCGTGTCCTTGGCGTCGTTCACCACGAGCTTCACGCCGGGGCCGTGCACCGCGACGGCGCCCGCCAGGATGCCCACCACATCGGTGCGGTCGCTCTCACCGCTCTGCCTGAGCGCCTCGCGCTGCCGCGCGCTCACGTCGGCACGGAGGGCGTCGACGCCGTCCTCGAGTTTGTCCGCCGCCTCGGTCTCCCGGTCGATCCTCTCGATCAGCTCCTCGCGCTCCTTGGCGACGACGGGAGCCTCCACTCTGGCCTGCGCGGCTCCGACGGTCACCACCAGGGCCGTGAGCACCAGACCGCCGGCGAGCCCCAGTTTCGCCCTGAGGGTCTTCGGCATACCTCCGTCACCATCGGCCTGCTTCCGCGCGGCAGCCTCGGCGTATCCCTCGTCGAGGCTGTGGTCCATCACGTTGGTGATCAACGACATGGACGCGTCCGGACGCGGTAGCCGCTGGGGTGCGCTCCGAACAGGGGGTTGCTGCGGCATGCCGCACATCGTCGCATGCCGCGGTCGCTACCTCCGAACGGGCCCACAGGCGTGCCGGACAGGCCCCGTTGGGGACGCCTGTCCGGCACACACCCGTACCGCTCGTCCGACGCTCCTTCCGGCTACCGTCCGGCGCTGTCCACGACCGATGCCCACTCGTCGAGCAGAGCCTGGGCAGAGGCGTCGTCGGGGCCCTCGGCCCACAGGTGGGTGACCGCCTCGGCCGGATCGGGCAGCACCATCACCCAGCGGCCGTCGGTCTCCACCACACGCACCCCGTCGGTGGTGTCCACGAAGCGGTCGCCGGCCTCCTCGACGACCCGCCGCATCACGAGCCCCTTGACCGCCCACGGGGTCGCCAGGTCACGCTTGATCACGTGTGCACGTGGGATGCGCGCATCGATCTGGCTGAGCGTGAGCTGCGTCCTCGCCACCAGACCGATGAGCCGGACGAAGGCCGCAGTGCCGTCGTAGACCCTGCTGAACTCCGGAACGATGAAACCTCCCTTGCCGTCACCGCCGAAGATCGTGCCCTCCTCACCGCCCACGCGGGTCAGGTCGTCGGGCGAGGTGGTCGTCCATTCCACCTGGGTGCCGTGGTAGGCCGCCACCTGCTCGGCGATCCTGGTGGTGGTCACCGGAAGCGCGACCCGGCCACTGCGCCGCTCGGCCGCGATGAGGTCGAGCAGGACGAGCAGCGCCCGGTCGTCCTCGATGATCCTCCCCTTCTCGTCGACGAGGGAGAGCCGCTCACCGACCGGGTCGAACCGCACACCGAACGCGGCACCGGAGGACGCCACCATCTCGCCGAGCCGCACCAGCCCCGAACGCCGGACATCCGCCGTCTCGGTCGGCCTGGACTCGTTGAGCCCCGGGTTGATGGTCAGCGAGTCCACTCCGAGCTTGCCGAGCAGACTTGGCAGCACGAGCCCCGCGCTGCCGTTCGACGCGTCCACGACCACCTTCAGCCCGGACTCCGCGATTCCCGTGATGTCGACGTTCCGCAGCAGCGAGCCGGTGTACGAGTCGAAGACGCTCGCCGGGAAGTGCAGGTCACCGATCTCGCCCGGGAACGCGCGTCGGTACTCCTGCCGCGCGAACACCCGGTCCAGTTTGCGCTGGCTGCCCTGCGAGAGGTCGGCGCCCTGCTCGTCGAAGAACATGATGTCGACGGAGTCCGGCACGCCGAGGGTGGTCCGGATCATGATGCCGCCCGCGCTGCCCCGCGCGGTCTGCTGCCGGGCCACGGGCAGCGGTACGTTCTCCAAATCCCGTACGTCGATGGCGCTGGCCTGCAACGCGGAGATGACCGCACGCTTCAGGGCACGGGCACCACGGGAATGGTCTCGGGCCGTGGTGACCGTCGATCCCTTCTTCAGCGTCGTCGCATAGGCGCCGGCCAGCCGAACGGCGAGTTCCGGCGTGATCTCGACGTTCAGGATTCCCGACACCCCACGGGCCCCGAAAAGGTGTGCCTGTCCTCTGGACTCCCAGATGACCGAGGTGTTGACGAACGCGCCCGCCTCGATCGTCTTGAACGGATACACCCGCACGTTGCCCTGAACAATCGATTCCTCACCGATCAGGCACTCGTCGCCGATGACGGCGCCGTCCTCGATCCGCGCCGCGCGCATGACGTCGGTGTTCCTGCCGAGCACACATCCCCGCAGGTTGCTGTGCGGCCCGACGTACACGTTGTCGTGCACGACGGCCTTATGCAGGAAGGCCCCGCTTTTCACGACGACGTTGGAGCCCACCACCGTGTGCTCACGAATTTCGGCGCCGGCTTCGACCTTGGCGTAGTCACCGATGTAGAGCGGCCCGCGCAGCACGGCATCGGGATGTACTTCGGCTCCCTCCGCGACCCATACGCCCGGGGAGATCTCGAAGCCGTCGATGTCGACGTCGACCTTGCGCTCGAGGACATCGGCCTGAGCCTTCACGTAGCTCTCGTGCGTGCCGACATCCTCCCAGTAGCCCTCGGCGATGAAGCCGTAGACGGGCTTGCCTTCCTTCATCAGCTGCGGGAAGACATCCCCGGACCAGTCGACGGGTACGTCGGCCTCGACATAGTCGAAGACCTCTGGCTCCATGACGTAGATGCCGGTGTTCACCGTGTCGGAGAAGACCTGACCCCAGGTCGGCTTCTCCAGGAAGCGCTCGACCTTGCCTTCCTCGTCCACGATGGTGATACCGAATTCCAGCGGATTGGGCACCCGGGTCAGACAGACCGTGACCAGTGCACCCTTCTCCTTGTGGAAATTGATCAGCTCGGTGAGATCGAAATCCGTCAGCGCGTCACCGGAGATGACGAGAAAGGCATCGTCCTTCAGTGCCTCCTCGGCGTTCTTGACGCTTCCTGCAGTACCGAGTGGCTTCTCCTCATTGGCATAGGTGAGCTCCATCCCGAGCTCTTCGCCGTCACCGAAATAGTTCTTGACGAGCGACGCCAGGAACTGGACAGTCACAACGGTTTCGTTGAGCCCATGCCTTTTGAGCAGCCGCAGAACGTGCTCCATGATCGGCTGATTGACTACCGGCAGGAGCGGCTTGGGCATGCTTGAGGTCATGGGACGAAGGCGCGTGCCTTCGCCCCCGGCCATCACGACGGCCTTCATGTCGGAAGCGTCCTCCTCATAAGATGACGGTCTAGCCGACTTCCCTCACCAAGATTGTCCCGCATTTTTCCACTGCGGGCCATCGCGCGACGTTGCGCGTGCCACTCAGCGAGGTCAACCGGCCATGGCGTCCGCACGAACCAGGCGGCGGACCTGCACCACGTAGAGGACTCCTGCCCACCAATAGAGCGTTGTACCCCATCCGGCGAACGCCCATCCGAAAATAGCAGCGAGTGACGAGATCCAGCCGTTTCCGTCACTGAGCAGGAGCAACGGGAAGGCACACATCAGGTTGAAGGTGGCTGCCTTCCCAAGGAAGTTCACCTGTGGTGGCGGGTAGCCGTGGCGCCGGAGGATACCCACCATCACCAGCAGAACCAGCTCACGGGCCAGCAGTACGGCCGTCAACCAAAGCGGAAGAATCTCGCGCCAGGTGAGCCCGACAAGGGTCGAAAGAATGTAGAGCCGGTCCGCCGCGGGATCCAGAAGCCGGCCGAGGCTGCTGATCTGGTTCCATCGCCGCGCGAGCTTGCCGTCCAGATAATCACTGACACCGCTCAGGGCGAGCACCAGGAGTGCCCAGCCGTCACTTTTCGGGCCGCCGAACTCCGGCCTGAGGATCAACCACAGGAAGAGGGGCACGCCGAGAAGTCGCGCCATGCTGAGGATGTTCGGGATGGTGAGGACACGGTCCGTCTGGACGCGAGTCTCCTGGACCTCCACCCGGGGACCTCCTGTGGGAAACGTGCCGATGATGCTCACTGACCTTACCTCAAAGCAAAAAAGCTCTGGCTCTCGGGCTGCGTGCCCAAGAGCCAGAGCTCTATAAGAATAGTTCGGCGGCGTCCTACTCTCCCACAGGGTCCCCCCTGCAGTACCATCGGCGCGGTAGGGCTTAGCTTCCGGGTTCGGAATGTGACCGGGCGTTT